>CALLVJ010000071.1 GCA_938010625.1 uncultured Stomatobaculum sp.
AAGTTCGTAGTGCGCCGGGACTTTGCTCATTTCTTTTTTGGTACGGAGGTGGATGCCGATATTGCAGAGGAAGGCGCCTTTCTTTGAGAAGCCTAAGTTTTCCGCCTTAAAGTTCAGATTGTAGAAAGAGTAGTACATGAAGTCGAGGAGATCTGGCATCACGGCCTCAGCACCTTCGCGCTCCAGGAGATCCACAATGTGGTTGTTCGCGAGCGGCGAGAACTTGACCAGAATCTCGCCGACCACACCGACGCGCGGTTTTTTGACCGGGCGGCGCGGCAGCTCGTCAAAGTCCTTGATGATCGCACGGACAATGCGTCGGTATTCACTCATCGCCGGATTTCGCTTCGAGACGGCCTTTGTGCAGATGGCGCGCCACTTCTTGTGGAGCTTGTCGGCACTGCCGGGAATCGTCTCATAGGGACGAGTGGCATAGAGGCAGCGCATCATCACGTCGCCGTAGACCGTCGCCTGAATCGCCTTGATTGCCATCGGAATTGTGACCTTGAAGCCCGGGTTCTGCTCCATGTTGCCCACATTGACCGAGATGACCGGAATGTGGCCCATGCCCGCTTTTTCGAGCGCGCGGCGAATGAAGCCGATGTAGTTCGAAGCGCGGCAGCCGCCGCCGGTCTGGCTCATGAAGATCGCTGTGTGCTTCAAGTCGTACTTGCCGGAGAGCAGCGCGTCCATGACCTGGCCAATCGTGCAGAGTGAGGGGAAGCAGGCGTCATTGTTCACATACTTTAAGCCCATATCGACCGCGCGGCGATCATCGTTGTCGAGGAGCACCACATGGTAGCCAAAGGCGGAGATCGCAGGCGCGAGGAGGTCAAAGTGAATCGGCGACATCTGCGGGCAGAGTATCGTGTACTTCTCCCGCTTCATCTGCTTCGTGAACAGAACGCGGTCATAGGCCGAAGAGCGGATGGTTCTCTGGTAGTGCTTCCGGTCACGGACGCGGAGCGCGGCAATCAGAGATCGGATGCGGATGCGCGCTGCACCGAGGTTATTGACCTCATCAATTTTCAGTACAGTATAGATTTTATCGGAACCGGTCAGGATGTCTGAGACCTGGTCGGTCGTGACGGCATCAAGGCCGCAGCCAAAGGAATTCAGCTGCACAAGATCCAGTTCGTCGGTATTTTTTACAAAAGTCGCGGCTGCATAGAGGCGGGAGTGGTACATCCACTGGTCGGAGACCACGACCGGGCGCTCGACTTTGCCGAGGTGAGACACACTGTCCTCTGTGAGGACGGCGAGTCCGAAGCCCGCAATCATATCCGGAATGCCGTGGTGAATTTCCGGGTCGATGTGATAGGGGCGGCCTGCGAGAACAATGCCGTGTTTCTTGTTGGCCTTGCACCACTGTACCGCTCGCTCGCCCTCGGCTTCGACATCCCTCTTTGACTGGATCAGCTCGCTCCAGCCGGCATGCGCCGCAGCGCGGGTTTCGGCAGCCGGAATATCAAATTCCTGCTGCATGATCTTTTCGAGCTGCGTGGTCAGAATCTTTTCATTTGTAAATGCCATGAACGGACTCAGAAAGCGGATGTGCTCGGTTTTGAGTTCCTCGACATTGTTTTTGATGTTCTCGGCGTAGCTCGTGACAATCGGGCAGTTGTAATGGTTGCCCGCGCTGTCATCTTCCTCGCGCTCATAGGGAATGCAGGGGTAGAAGATGGTCTTCACGCCGTTCTTGATGAGCCAGGTCACATGGCCGTGCGTAATCTTGGCCGGGTAGCACTCCGACTCCGAGGGAATTGACTCGATGCCGAGTTCGTAAATCTTACGGGTCGAAACCGGCGAGAGCACGACGCGGAAGCCGAGCTCGCGGAAAAAGACAGCCCAGAACGGATAGTTCTCATAGAGATTTAAGACGCGGGGAATGCCGATCGTGCCGCGCGGCGCCTGATCCTCCGAGAGCGTCTCAATGTCGAAGAGGCGGTGCATCTTATAGTCGAAGAGGTTCGGCACTTCCTTCTTTTTCCGGTCGAGCCCAAGACCGCGCTCGCAGCGGTTGCCCGATATGAAGCGGCGGCCGCCGCCGAACTGATTCACGGTGAGCACGCACTTGTTGTTGCAGCCCTGACAGCGGGTCATGGCCGTCTTATACTGGAGAGAAATGATCCTGTCGAGCGACAGCATCGTGGTCGGTTGGTTTTCCCAGCGTTCGCGCGCAATCAGCGCCGCGCCAAAGGCACCCATGATGCCGGCGATATCCGGGCGAACGCATTCGCACGCCGCTGTGCGCTCAAAGGCGCGGAGCACTGCGTCGTTATAGAAAGTACCGCCCTGCACGACAATGTGCTTGCCGAGGCTTGAGGCATCGGCAATTTTGATGACCTTGAAGAGCGCGTTCTTAATGACTGAGTAGGCGAGACCCGCCGATAT
>CALLVJ010000072.1 GCA_938010625.1 uncultured Stomatobaculum sp.
AGAGCGGACAGGTTTGTCGAATGGCAGCCTGTGCCGCTCTTTTTCCTGCAATGGTTCTGATTGACGACGCTGGAAGGCTGTTATATAATCAGTGTAACAGTTTGAGCAGAGAGGTATGGATATGAAACTATGTATTGATTTTAACAGCGATGAGGCTTTTTATATCCAGCTGATCAACCAGATTATTCTTGGCATCGCGATGGAGCAGTTTCACGAGGGGGATTCCCTTCCTTCCGTGCGGCAGATGGCAGATTTGGTCGGCATCAACATGCACACGGTCAACAAGGCATATACGATTTTGCGCCAAGAGGGCTTCATCAAACTGGATCGGCGGAGAGGTGCCGTCATCTCCATCGATGTAAACAAATTGCGCGTGATTGAGGAGATGAAGCGAGATCTGTCGGTCTGCCTGGCGCGCGGCATTTGTAATGGTGTGAGCCGCAGTGAGGCTCACCAGCTGGTAGACGGTCTGTACGACGCTTTCAGTAAGTGTGAAGCGGAGGAGTGAGTTATGTTATGTGAGCGTTGCAAGAAGAGAGAAGCGACGATTCTCTATCGGGAGTTCGGCATGAATGGTGAGAAAACGGAGCTTCATCTCTGTGAATCCTGTGCGCGGAAGATGAATATCGGCGGGGAGTTTGGTGATGCCGAGGATACTTTGTCGCTGGGCGTTATGCTGTCCGCTATCTTCACGGGACAGAGCGGAGAGAAAAAAACAGACTATGACAAGGTGGTTTGTCCGGATTGTAAGACCTGCTATTCTGATTTTGTAAGAGATTCCCGTTTTGGCTGCTCGACCTGCTATGAGGTCTTCGATGTGCTCATACGGGATAATATCAAACAGTTACAGGGATCTGACGTTCACAAGGGCA
Organism: uncultured Stomatobaculum sp.; assembly: GCA_938010625.1. GTDB lineage: Bacteria > Bacillota > Clostridia > Lachnospirales > Lachnospiraceae > Moryella. The sequence goes on from CALLVJ010000072.1 coordinate 873, forward strand.
AGCGCCCCAAGTATGGTCTGCGCATCCGCTCTGCCGCAGAGGCGCGGGACATGGCAGTCAGTGAGGGCGGCGAAAAAGAAACTTCTGTTGTACCGGCTGCCTCGCCGGAAGTGGAGCGGCGCATTCAGATTCGCGGGTTGCGCGCCAAGATGAATGCCGCCGTCCGGGCAGAAGACTATGTGAAAGCTGCAGAACTCCGGGATCAGATTCGCCTGCTGGAAAAGGAGGATACAGATGCTTAAGTGGTATGAGCAGGTTCGAATGGAGCCTGGGATGTACTTTGTGTCGAACCGTATCCGGCTTGCGCGCAACTGGTCAGAGTATCATTTCCCGCGTCGTTTGCGCAACGAAGAGGCAAGCGAGATGGTACAGCGCATGCGGGACGCTCTGCAGGAGCTTCCTGGGCAGCAGCATGAAAATGTGAGGGACTGTCTTTTGACAGAGATCTCTGAGATACGCCGTATGGCGATGCGGGAGCGCCGTGTTCTGAACGCAAGTATCTTGGAGCGGAAAGCGCCGGTTGCGCTCTTTTTGTCGGAGAGCGAGAGCCTGTCTTTGGTTCTGAATGGCGACGATCATATCCGCCTGCAGCTCATGAGCCCGAATCTTCACATGAAAGAGCTCTATGAGAATATTAATCGGCTGGACGATTATATGAATCGCCAGTTTGAATATGCCTTTGACCCGCACTATGGTTATCTCACCTCTTTTCCGACCAATGTTGGAACTGGCATGCGCGCCAATATTGTCTTGCATCTGCCAATGCTCTCCCAGAGCAAGCAGTTTTCCAAACTTTTTGAGTCTATGGGACAGATTGGCATCAATATCCGCGGCGTCTACGGCGACGGAAAGGAAAATCACGGAGATCTTTTTGATCTCAGCAATGCGCGGACGCTCGGTGTATCCGAAGAGGAGATCATGACACTCGTCCAGAAGACAGCGATGCGCTTAAACAATGAGGAAGAAAAAATCCGGGCACATTCCATAGAACGTCACAAACTTGAAAGAATAGACGGGATGTTTCGCGCCTATGGTTTTTTAAAGTATGCGCGGCGAGTTACAATTCGCGAGGCCTTGCATAATCTCTCTGCCGTGATGGCAGGCATCACCGACGGCCTTGCGAAAACCGAGCGGGATATCAGCATTTATTCGCTGTATCTGGGCGTACAGCCTTCTAATCTGATTGCGGCAGAGAAAGAACCTGTTGATCGCGAAAAGATTGATGTGCTCCGTGCAAATTATTTGAGAAGAGTATTACCTGAGTTGCTGGAGCGCTGAGACTGCGCAGAACAGCGACAGGAAGGAGTTTTTATTTATGGCAGATTATTTTTCTGAACAGGCGCAGGAAGCGTTGGAGTACGCGCACCGCGCGGCAGAGGAACTGCACAACAGTTACATTGGAACCGAGCATCTGCTCCTTGGCTTAGTCCGCCAGGGCAGCGGCGTTGCAGGACAGGTATTGATTGCAAATGAGGCGACAGAGAAGCGGGTTCTCAAGTTGATGGACAAGATGCTCGCTGCGGTGGAGCGCGTCAAACTCGCGGAAGAGCCGAAATATACGCCGATGTCCCGCCGGGTGCTCGAATACAGCAAGGCGGCCGCGGAGCGCTTTCAGGCACCTCAGGTTGGCACTGAGCACATTCTTCTCGCAATTCTGAAAGAGAAGAATTGTGTTGCGAGCAAGCTGCTCTATACGATGGGCGTCAACATTCAGAGACTCTATGTGGATTTGATGCGCGCCATGGGCGAGAAGCATTCTCCAGAGGACATGCCGCAGCCGCCGCAGAGCGGGTCAATGGGAAGCTCTGCACAGCCGACCCCGACTCTGGATCAGTATTCGCGCGACCTCACAGCATTTGCGCGCCAGGGGAAGTTGGATCCGGTCATTGGCAGAAGTGTTGAGATGCAGCGT
>CALLVJ010000073.1 GCA_938010625.1 uncultured Stomatobaculum sp.
CGAGGAGTGCGAGAATCGCATCAATGTAACTGTAACTGTAAATTAAAGTCGCCACCAGCAGAACGCGGAGACCGCTCTCTGCTCTCTCTTTTGAAGTCAATGTTCCATCACCTCGCCGACGCCGTTCAGAATATAGTTGGGTCGATAGGGATACTGCTCACACTCCTCCCGCGTCGTGACACCCGAGAGCACCAGCACGGTCGTGAGACCTGTCTCGATTCCGGCAATGACGTCAGTGTCCATGCGGTCGCCGATCATGACAGCATTTTCCGAGTGGACGCCGAGCAGACGGAGGCCGGTGCGCATCATGAGCGGGTTTGGCTTGCCGACAAAATAGGCCTGCTTGCCGGTCGCGAGCTCAATCGGCGCGATCAGCGCGCGGCAGGCGGGCGCAATGCCGGTCTCGGTGGGACCTGTCAGATCATAATTTGTGCCAATCAGCTTCGCGCCCGCGTTGACGAGGCGTATCGCCTTCGTGATCTGATCCAGATTATAAGAGGAGGATTCACCGACCACCACATAGTCCGGGTTCACATCATTGTAGGTGATCCCCTTGTCATAGAGCGCATTCAGGACACCGTGCTCGCCGACTACATAGGCAGAGCAGCCTGGCGCCTGCCTGTTTAAGAAATGCGCGGTTGCGAGCGCACTGGTATAAAAATGCGACTCATCAACTTCGAGCCCCATGCGCTCGAGCTTCTGCTGCAGCTCTTTCGGCGTATACTGGCTCGAATTTGTGAGGAACAAAAAGTGTTTGTCCTCGCGGAGCATCCACTCCACAAATTCCCGGACACCCGGCAAAATCCGATTGCCGTGATAAATCACACCGTCCATATCACAAATAAAGCCCTCTTTTTCTCGCAACGTCGTCTCCATATACTTCCTTTCCATACATCGGATATCCGAACTAAAATAGTACCCGTGCACATACGATGCGCGGGTACTTACTCGATCAGGCGTTCTGTTTTTTGCCCCAGTGCGCCTGCATCTTGTGAAAACTGTCCTCGCTGATCACATGCTCGACCGAGCACGCCTCCTCTTCGGCGATTTCCGGCGCAATGCCGATGGATTCAAAGAGCTTTCGGAAGAACTCGTGCTTTTCAAATGTCTGCGCCGCCGCCCGCTCCCCTGCCTCTGTGAGCTGAATGCGCCAGTCCTCGCGGTGGATGTAGCCCTCCTCCTCAAGTTTCTTTAATGCGACCGAGACACTCGGCTTTGAAAAGTTCATGAGCTCTGCGATGTCAGTGGGACGGCAGGCGCCCTTCTCCCGGATGATGCGGAGTATGCTCTCCAGATAGTCTTCGCTCGATTTGCCAAGCTCGTGTCTCTCCTGTTTCATGCAGCCTCCTCTTTCTGATTTCAAAAAACCGAAGCCGTGAGACCGGCTCCGGTTCTGTTTCCGCTGACTAACAAAATAGCACAGCGCGCCGCGCGCGTCAAGTCGCCTCAGTCTTCCCTGTCCTGCCGGTCATAGATGCCGAGCGGGTGCGCCTCCCGACGGAACACCCGGACAGCAAGCCAAGGTAAACCCTCTGCTTCAAAGAAGGCACGCATGTGGCGCACGGTCGCATCGAAATCCCAGGCGATGAAATCGAGATAGCCGCAGAATATGCCGGTTGCGCCGCCGATGAAACTGCAGCACGCCGCGCCCTCGGGCGTCTCCATATGCGCCTTTGCCTTGTCCCGGAGCGTTAAGATTTCTTCCGAGCGATTTTCTCCGCGAAAACCGGAGAGCGGGTAGATGAAGAAGCCGGCCACCGCACCGTCTGCCTGCAGTGCATCGACCATGCGGTCCTCCTCCTGCAGGTACTCGCTGACCAGGGTCGGGCAGAGGCTTGCGCCCGAGATGGTGTCAAGCCGGTAGTCGGCATTCGGGTCTTCGCTCGGATCTAAGCTGTAAAAGGTGTAATTTTCCGCAATGACTTCCTCTGCCGTGATATCAAGCTTGACGCCATAGCGCGAAAGTTCCTCCGGCAGTTCGGAGAGCAGGCAGGACTTGCCGGACGCAGGCGCTTTCAGCACATCGAAGCTACGGATGTAGCGCATATTGACGAGTTCTCCGAGCAGCTGGTCCGTGAGTGTTGTGAGGAGCCACCAGACTCTTCCCTCATCTTCCTCCAAAAAGGGGAGCAGCTTCTCGCAGTAGAGCTCGACACCGTAGCGGTCGCCTTTTCCCGCCTTGAGCCAAACCTGTACGTCCTCGCCCCGAATCGGCCCCTCGCCCGCATCGAGCGCGAGACCGCTCATGCGCTGCCGTCCGACCAGGATGTTCCAGTGTGCCGCGACTTCCGCGGGCACGTGGCGCTGAAAATAGCAGTCCTCGAGGAGCGCTTCGATGCTGCCCTCGGGCGTCAGGATGAGCTCATATTTTTCGCCGTTAAAGCCGAGTTCAAAGGCCTGGCTCTCAAAGGCATCGCGCAGAATATCGCCGCATTTCTCCATCAACTCATCGCCGCGCACATGCTCTGTGTCCTCATCCATAATGCGGCGAAGCTCCGCCTCCTCCGCGGCAAAGCGCCTCCAGGCGCTTTGCGTTCTCTCGCGAAAGTTTTCGGCAAAGCGCGGCAGCGAGATGCGGCGCTCGCAGTCGTCAATAAAATTCTGGGTGTCCTCATCGCCGGGGAGCGCGGCGAGCGCCTCGCGAAAGTGGTGTAACGCCCTTCCCTCCTGGTCTAGATAGTAGTAGGCATAGCCCAGGCGGAAATTCCAGCGGTGATCTCCCTCAAAATAGGCCTCGTGGCGCTTTAAGAGCTCGACTGCCTTCCGGAACAGTTCACGGTCCGTCGAATCCGCCACATTGTTATAGGCGCGCGCAAGCTCGCTGTCGAGTTCCGGCGTTCTCTCCTCCTCTGGAAGTGCCTCAATCGCATCGACTATTTTTTGGTGCTCATCGTTCTCAAACCACTGCGCACACTGCTGTAACAGATCCATGCCCTTCTCCTTTTTCTCAGACAAGTTTGAAATCACAGAGCGCTTCCTGCGCCGTGACCCGTTTTAACTCCTCCCTGACTTCCATCAGCGCAAAACCGAGCAGGTTTTCTCCCTTCCACTTGAGCGGATTTTCCGCTGCCTCTTCATGCTCCGTGAGGCCTATGCCCCAGACGCGGTCGTAGGGGCTGGCCTCAACCAATATTTTATCTCCGGTCGAGAGCAGAAAGTCCCGGAGTTCCCGGTTCTGACTGAATTTGAGCCAGCTCCCGTTCAGTACGATTGCGTAGCGAAAGCGCTGCCAGACTGCCTCCTCAAAGCCTCTCACCTCTCTGCCGAGCGCTTTGATGCGCTTCGGGTCTCTTACGGACAGAATCTCTGCCCTGTGTTCCGCATCGCTAAAGAGCGCGGCTTTCTCAGCCATCATATACTGTTCGGCAGAGCTAAAGCGCTCGCCCGCGCCGTAAAACTCTGCCTTCCACCACTGGCTGAACGCGCTCTTTGTCACACTTCCGTCCTTTGCGGGCTGATGTCCCCAAAAGAAGCAGTACTTTTGCTTTTTTCCGGCGAGCTTCTGTTTTCCGAGCCATGTCCGCGTAAACGCCGGCGCGCCGTCCGGCTTCCGGAGCGCAATGCAAAAGTCTCCCCGCTCCAGATACACGGCCCTGTCCTCATCATCCCACCAACCGGCCCAGGTAAAGGGCTCCGGGAAGCGCGCGCGGTATATCTCCCGCTCCTTTTCGCCGAGCGCCTCAAACCATGCTGCAAAGCGGTCCAGGTAATCTTCGCCGCTACCCATGCGCCAGCCGAGACTGTAGCGCTCATATTCGGGATAGGCGAGCCACGGCGGCGGCAAATAACCTTGCGTCTGTAAGTTCATCTGCGTCCCCTCCTTCTTACTTAAGCCGACGGTTTTAATCCCACCGGAAATACCGGATTCTCGAGTGGCTAAGGCTGTCCGCCAGCGCGTCGAGCGGGTAATCCCCGCCCTGATTGATGTCCGGACAAAAGCCGTAGTGCTCGATTGCAAGCCCCAAAGCCCTGTTCTCCGGCACCGCTGCGTTTTTTCGTTTCCTGCCTTTTCTTTAAGCAAAGCTTTGTCCGATGAAAGCGACGCTCTGCCGCTTTGGCTCGGCCTCAGCAGACTTCGCAAATCGGCTCTCCGGCAGGATGAAACGCCTCCTCGAAAGGCACAAAGAGATAGAGCTGCCCCGCCTGCGTATCTCCTGTGTCATAGCCGAGCGCAAAAGCGCGTAGCTCGCGCCTTAAGATCCAACTCCGGAAGTTCCTCCTTGAGCCGTTTCCAAAAGAGCGCATCGCGAGAGGGCGGCTCTTTTGCGTTTTCTCCGTTCCGGAGCGCGCATACCTCGTCCCAAAGGAGTCTGCTCACAGTGCCTCCAAGAGCTTTGAGAGCTTTGCTTCCAAGGCAGGCGTACTCGCTGCCTCAATCTCCTCTCGCTCTGCGAGTACGGCCTGCCAGGTGTAGTAGTAAAAGCTGTAGAAGAGCGCATCGGGGAATACATCCTCTTCTTCGTAGCGCAGCTCATCCGCCTCCTCATCGTACTCCTCCGACCAGAGATACTCTTCCAGGAGGAGGTCCGCAAAGCGCGGCAGCGGCGCCGCGTGCTCCATGGTATCGCCGAGATGATAGCAGCCAAGCAGGCAGTCAAAGAGCTCTGTCAGCTGTTCCGCCAGATAGACCGCCACAGGGTTTTCGGCGCTCTCCCTTAGCGCCTTTTCAAAAATACGCGCGAGAAACACGCTCGCAAACGGCGTCGCATGCCAGAGGGTGTCCTGGTGCTCCACATTGTAGCCGAGTTCCTCAAATGCCTTCCGGACGCCCGCCGCATCCCGCATTTCTTCCAGAACGGCAAAGTACTCCGGAAAGGCGGTCGCTCTGCCGTAAACCGTCGTGAGCCTCTGCCAGGGCACATCGCTCACGCGGAGCGCCTTGATATAGCTTCTGTTCTCCTCTGTGATCCGCTCTGTCATGATGCCCTCTGCTCAGCCCGCGATGTTCGCATACTTCAGTCCCTCGCTCTCGGTACCGGATATTTCGATTACATGGCCGAAAAAGAGATCGTCGTCGTCATAGTAGGCGACCAGATTGCCGTCCCAGCTTAACACCAGGCTCTCCGGCTGTATGCGCCGCATGAAGTCCTCTTCTGTGAGCTCCGGGGCGTTCTCGTCCTCACTCGACTGCCAGTCGTTCGCGAGCTCGGTGAGTTCCTTTGCCGCAAAGCGGCGAAGCTCGCTGTCCCAATGCGCCGCATCCGTGGCAAGTTTTCGCGCAAAAGCCCGCGCCTTGTCCCAGGTCTCCGTATCATCCGCGTCGATTTCGAGCGAGAGACTCATGCTCCCGTCGCCCCAGGGGATTTCCCCCTCCAGCCAGTCGTACTCCCGATTCAGCGTGAGCTTGCCGAGCACTTCGTCCTCCAGCTCAACCGGTTTTTGGTATTCCTCCCAATAGGCCTCGAGTTCCGGGCAGGAAGCCGCGGGCTCAAGGACCTCGACCAGCAGCCAGGCGTTAAAAAGCTCCGGTATCGTGTGCTCCGGCACCGCGCTCGGCTTCATACGGCGCAGCTTGAGACGGCAAATCTGTCCCCTTGATAAGCGCCCCCAGCCGTACTCTCCCTTTGTCTCCTCCTCGGTGAGCGGCCACTCGACGCGACCGTTTCGAATCTCACAGCTTCCGTCCGGGAAAACCATGCCGAGCGAAATCGCCGTCATATCCCAGTAATTCCCCTCTTTATAGTAACCTGCGCCGAGGCATCTCTGAATGAGAACCAGAACCTCCTGCTCCTCGCTCTCATACCTTTGATAATAGTTCTCGTACATTTCCGCTCTCTTTCTCCGCAACAGAAAGAGTCCCCGCCGCCCCGTGAGGGAAACGGCGGGGACTCTTTCTGTCCGGGCTTATATGCTATCTGTTAAACGGTGTGAAAATCTGTCTCAGCCTCTCTTGATTGCCGCCTGTGCA
>CALLVJ010000074.1 GCA_938010625.1 uncultured Stomatobaculum sp.
CCCATCGTTACCATGGTTGTGCTCTCGTTTAACGAGAGCAAATCAAGGACGCGATGGGGTGGCTTTACGCTGCACTGGTACAGCGAGCTCTTCTCCAACGCAACCATTATGCGGGCATTTTATAACACGCTGCTAATTGCCTTTCTCTCCGCTCTCTTTGCAACGATACTCGGGACGGCGGCGGCAATCGGCATCCATGCGATGAAGCGCACCGGTCGCAATCTGATGATAGGCTTAAACAACATTCCGATGCTGGACGCTGACATTGTGACCGGCATCTCGCTGATGCTCGCCTTCATCGCATTCCGCTTCACCCTCGGCTTCCACACGGTGCTGATCAGCCACATCACGTTCAACGTGCCCTATGTGCTGCTCTCTGTATTGCCAAAGCTAAAGCAGACCAACCGCTCTGCCTATGAGGCAGCGATGGATCTCGGCGCAACACCGCGCCAGGCCTTTTTCTATACCATATTTCCGGACATTTTGCCCGGCGTGCTATCCGGCTTCCTGCTCGCTTTCACGATGTCGCTCGACGATTTCATCATCACCCACTTTACCAAAGGCGCGGGCATTGACACACTCTCGACGCTGATTTATTCCCAGGTGCGGCGCGGCATTGTGCCCAGCATGTATGCACTCTCGGCCATCATCTTCGCGGCTGTTCTTCTCCTGCTTCTCATCGCAAACTTCATGCCGCCTACCAAAAAATTAAAACAAGCATAAGGGGGATTTTACCATGAAAAAAAGAAGCATTTTGACGCGCGTGCTCTCAGCAGCACTTGCCGCAGCACTCGGCCTCGCGATCAGCGGTTGCAGTCAGAAAACTGCAAAAGATGACAACACGCTCTATGTCTACAACTGGGGTGAGTATCGGCGAAAATGTCGTGAAAGAGTTCGAGAAAGAGACTGGAATCAAAGTCGTCTACGACACCTTTGAGACCAACGAGGAGATGCTCCCGATCATCGAGGCTGGCGCTGTGCAGTATGATGTGGTCTGCCCCTCTGACTATATCATCCAGAAGATGATTGAGAAGGACCTGATTCAACCGATTGACTTCGACAAGATTCCGAACTACAAGAACATTGACCCAAAATACCTCGAGAAGTCCAAGGGCTTTGACCCGGAGAACAAGTACTCAGTGCCCTACTGCTGGGGCACGGTCGGCATCCTCTACAACACCTCGATGGTGCCGGAGTCTGAGGCGCCGAAAAGCTGGGCAGACCTCTGGAATCCGAAATACCAGAACAACATTCTCATGCAGGACTCTGTCCGCGACGCCTTCATGGTCGGCCAAAAGCTTCTCGGCTACGATATCAACACAACAGACAGAACCGAGCTCGAGGCCGTCAAGGACAAGCTGATTGCCTATGTCATTGACCAAGTGCGCGACAAGATGATCGGCGGCGAGGCAGCACTCGCAGTCATCTACTCCGGCGAGATGCTCTATGTCCAGAAGGAAGTCAAGGCTTCCGGCGCAAACTTTGACCTCAAGTATGTGATTCCGAAGGAAGGCTCGAATGTCTGGATTGACAGCTGGGTCATCCCGAAGAACGCGCGCCACAAGGAGAACGCGGAAAAGTGGATCGACTTTATGTGCCGCGCGGAGATTGCGAA
>CALLVJ010000075.1 GCA_938010625.1 uncultured Stomatobaculum sp.
CGTCTCGCTGAACATGTCAAGCTCCGCAAGGCAGTAATCACTCCACTGTGAACTCAGCTCCCGGCACCAGCCTTCTATATCGCCGGGCGCATCGTGCAGACCGTCTTCTCGGATTACAAGTTGATACCCCTTGCAGAGCTCTCCGACTTCCATGAGAAAGGTTTCCTTGTCACACTTCCACTCCAGTTCAACCGCTTTTCTTTGCTCCAACATCTCCTCGTAGAGCGCATCCCGCGCTTTTTCGATGCTGTCAGGCTTCCGCTTTTTTAAGAAGCGCTTTGTTCGCTCGCTGTCACCGAGCAAGAGTGTCGCGAGGTTTCGAAAGGTCGCCTGAATCACCTTGCCATCTACTCTCTGCACCTCGATATATCTGCCTGCTTCCGGAAGCCGCAGGCGGCTCACAAAGTTCCGCAGTATCTGTACCGCCTCCGGATAGCTGAGTGCCGGAATCATATATTGTTTGGAATCCGCATCCAGATATAAATCGACACAGTCTTTTTTCTTGCCGACAAGCGCTTTCATCCGCGTGCAGCCCTGAATCGCATGCGGCGGCGTCAGTTCCATATACGGAATGTATCCATCCTGCATTGCTTTCAACGTGTTATCAATGCCAACAATATGAAAGCCGTTCCGGTTATAGATCGGATCCTTCATATGCCACTCTTCGTAGGTTTGAAACAGAACCCGCTGCATCCAGTTATAAAGACTCATGTCCCTCATCTCCCCCTGCTCCTCTCGAAAGTATAGCATGCCCGCCCGGAATGCCCGCAAAATCGTCTGCGGGAAGGACGCTCAGACCGGCCAAACAACATAGCAATCCGAATGGTTTTTTCCATACACTCATACCGGTATATTCTAAGACACATGTCTGTGGATATCTGAGCTCCTCATACTGCTTTTAAGCACGTCCAAACGATTCTGCACCTGTGATTTTCGTAATTCCCTCTGCATCACATACTATTTCTGTTCTGCCCTGACCACTTCTTTCCTGCGGCGGAATTCCTCATAGCGAAGGCCGCGCCCGTCGAGTGCCATCTCGCCGACCTGATTGTCGTAGGGATCAGCGCGAAATTCCGGTTCCGGAAAGCCTGTCTCCCCAAGTATACGAGCATTTGCCGCCATGCGCCACGGATCCACATTGCCAAAGTAAAAGCGGTGCAAGATATGGTCGCCGCGCTTCCATGCCGAACCGCCATAGGAGAGATCCGCCGCACGGTAACCATAACGCCCGGTATCAAAGCGAACCCAGTCGTGTGCGCCGATGAACTTAGGCTCTGTCTTTAAGCCACTCTCCCAGTGCGCAGGAATCTCGGCTGCCTCGCAGAGCGCAAGAAATAATAGTGCCTGAATCCCGCAGTCACCCACGCGGTCCATCGCACAGCGCTCTGCCATGTGGTCGAGACAAAAGTACGAAGGCATAAAACTGTAGCGAACATTTTTCGTAATAAAATCGTAGAAGCGCTTCGCCTTACAGAGCGGCTCCGTCACGCCCGCTGTGAGCTGTTTTGCCAGTGTGCGGATATATAAACTCCCGGAACCGTATTGTGCTGTCTGTTGCCCCGCACCGGATATTTCCGCCTGTATCTCTGCTGTCTGTCGCTTCGCTGTCTTTGGCTCTGTCAACTCCAGCGCTTCTGCAGCTCCATAGACATCCTGATAAGATTCTGTATGCAAAAAATGATATTGAAGCGCGAACGCATCCTTTTTTCGCAGTGTCTCTTCCCAGAATACCACGCGCTGCGCGGCATCTGCCTTGCCCGCCTGTCCGCCAGCACTCATCTCTTCGATCTCTATTTCGCTCTGTTCTCTCGTGGCGCGCGGCAGCGGCAGACTAGCCTGCAGCGTTCTGCCTTCCTGATGCACCTTTGGCTCCAATTCCAGTTCCGCGCGCACGCCAAGCTGCACCGTGAGTTTACCGTCCCGCTGCATCTGCGCTGCGCTCTCTTGAAGCAATGTGCGGTCACTGCCTGGCAAAATGAGTTCCCTCGCAGCTGCCGCTGCCGCAAAGTCTGGCTCCGTCTTGCAGAGCGTTTCAAAAAAACGCCCAAAATAATGCGGCGCGCCGTACAGATACCGCCAGAAGATTTTTTTCTCTCTACAGAGTGCGTCAAACTGCGTCGCTGAAAAATCCGGCAGATAGCTCTGAACCAACTGGATTGCCTCTTCGCGCGTATAGGGATATTCCGCCGGCAGCCGGCGCAAAATCTCCTGCTCAAGGCGAAAGCGCTTCTCTTCCTCAGGAAAATATGCTTTGGAATCGATGAGACGCTGCAAAACTTCTTCCGCAACCACGAGCTCACCGCTCTGTTTCAACTGTTCAACTGCAGTTGGCAGCGGTACATACATATACTGAAAAATATTTCTGCCCATCGCATGCTATCCTTTCTTCTTTTGAAAAAAGGGATGCTCTTCCTCTGAGCATCCCTCCGTCAATCTTCCTAATGTCTTTCAAATTACAAATCGCGCAAGCTCACACGGCAACCTGGGCCGAAAAACCTATGCTGTGCGCTGTTTCCATGTATTGCATCTACTGCTTGTCTACATATCGGCT
>CALLVJ010000076.1 GCA_938010625.1 uncultured Stomatobaculum sp.
ATAGCCCATGCTGCTGTTCAGCAGCAGGAGGGCGAGCAGCGCGACTGCGAAGTGCAGCGCCGGGACGATGACATTCCCGTGTCGCGCATAAAATGCGCGAAGCTTCTCGCGAAACAAAATCAGATTAAGCATTCGCGCTCTCCTCCCTCTCCAGCTCTTTCATTCTCTCTTCGGTATCATAGCGCTTCTTCAGGCGCTTTAAGCAGCGCAGGTGCTCCTCGCGCCGCGCCGCTGCCGCTTCATAGCGCCGCCGGAACACAACATATGTCACAAGCTCAAAAATCAAAAGGCCGGCGATATAAATCGCAGCGCAGCGCAGCACAAAACGCAGCAAAATCGAGACATTGACCGCATTCAGAATGCGCTCCAGAAAGTAAAGCAAAAAGATTGCTAAAATCAGCATATAACTCAGCGTATAACTGAAAAATGACTGCAGAAGATGCATGCCGATATAATCGCCGCGGAAATACTCCTTTGCGGGGCGCTCATACTCTTCCGTGCTCTTCTCATATTGTGCAATCTTATGCATCAGACGTATCTTGTCTTCGCGCAGCATAAAAACCTCCGTTCGTTACCTTTTAGTATAGCACAGGGGAACTCTCATTGTCACCGCTTGTGTGCCGTGCTAAAATGACTGGAAGTGCTCCGGTTTCAGCACAATTTGGAGAGCCATGACAGGAGGTTTTATATGGGAGAACTATTTATCAACAAGCACCCGCTGGTACAGCACAAAATCACAAGGCTGCGAGACAAGACGACGGGCACCAACGAATTCCGGAGCCTGGTCGAAGAAATCGGCATGCTGATGGGCTATGAGGCGCTCGCCGACCTCCCGACCGAGGACATTGAAGTCGAGACCCCCTTAGAGCGCACGCTCTCACCGGTCATTGCCGGTCGGAAGATGGCAGTGGTTCCGATTCTCCGCGCGGGACTTGGCATGGTAAACGGCATTCAGGCACTCGTGCCGACTGCAAAAATTGGCCACATCGGGCTGTACCGTGACCCGGACACCCACAAGCCGGTCGAGTACTACTGTAAACTGCCCACGCCGATTGAGGAGCGCACCATTGTCGTGACTGATCCGATGCTCGCAACCGGCGGCTCCGCCTGCGACGCCATCAAGCTGATCAAGCAGCACGGCGGCATCAAAATCAAATTCATGTGCATCATCGCAGCGCCCGAGGGCTTACAGCGCCTAAGAGAAACCCATCCGGATATTCAGATTTATGTGGGGCACCTCGATCGCCAGTTAAACGACCACGCCTACATTCTCCCAGGCCTCGGCGACGCCGGCGACCGCATCTTTGGGACAAAGTAAAACAATTCTCTTTTGGCGCTGCTCTCAGACCTTATGCTTCCGGGAACAGCGTATCGGCATAGCGCACGGTGTCCATGGCTTCCTTCGCGTAGCAGTCCGCGCCGATATCGTCCGCATATTCCTTTGTCATGACCGCGCCCCCGACCACGACTTTCGCGTCCGGCTTCCTCTCGCGAATCAGCTTGATCGCATCCTCCATGTTGACGACAGTCGTCGTCATCAGCGCGCTTAGGCCGATCAGCTTCACATCGTGCGCAATGGCGGTCTCGACAATGGTCTCCGCCGGGACATCGCGCCCGAGATCGTAGACTTTGTAGCCGTAGTTCTCCATGAGCACCTTGACAATGTTCTTGCCGATGTCGTGAATGTCGCCCTTGACGGTCGCGAGAATCACGCTGCCACGCTCTTTCCGCGCGGTTCCGCTCATGGCGCCTTTGATGACCTCAAAAGCGGCCTTTGCAGCCTCTGCTGACATGAGAAGCTGCGGCAAAAAGAGCGTCCCCTTCTCAAAGCCCTTGCCGACCACATCGAGTGCCGGGATCAGCTCCTGGTTCACAATGTCGAGCGGCGCCTCGCCGCCGTCAATGCGCGCGCTCGTCTCCTCTGCTGCCTTCTCGCCGAGACCAAAGCGGATTGCATCGATCAGCGCCGAGCTCTGCATATCCACCGGGAGCTCTGCGCTGCTCCCTTTCGCCGCCGCTACGCCCTCCGCTGCTGCGACGGCGGCCTTCCCCTTGCCCGCGAATACATTCGCCTTGCCTGCATAGCCCGCGATATAGGCCTGGCACTGGCGATCCATGCCGGAGAGCGCGAGGTAGGAGCGGTAGGCCGCCATCATCGCGTCATTGTTCGGGTTGATAATCGCACAGGAGAGACCGCTCTGCAGGGCAAGTGCAAAGAAAAAGCTGTTGATCACTTCCCGCTGCGGCAGGCCAAAGGAAATGTTGCTGACACCGAGAATCGAGTGCCCGTGCAATTCATCGCGGACGCGGCGCAGCACTTCGAGCGTCACATTCGCCGAGTTATCGTCGGTCGAGATGGTCATTGCGAGACCGTCGATGATCACGTCCTCTGGGGGGATGCCATACTCTGCCGCCCGCGCGTAAATCTTCTTTGCGACGCGAATGCGCCCCTCGGCGTCCTCGGGAATACCGCTCTCGTCGAGCGCGAGGCCTACGACCACGCCGCCGTACTTCGCGACGAGCGGCAGCACGGTCGAAAGGCTCTCTTCTTTGCCATTCACCGAGTTGATCATCGCCTTGCCGTGGTAGAGGCGGAGCGCTCTCTCGAGCGCCTCCAAATTAGTCGTATCGAGCTGCAGCGGCAGCGCCGTGACACCCTGGAGCCTCGTCATCACAGTCTCCATCATATCCGCCTCATTTAACTCCGGCAGTCCCACATTTACATCGAGCATGTCGGCGCCGGCATCTTCCTGCTCAATGCCCTGCTCGAGAATGTATTCGATGTCGCCATTCCGGAGCGCCTCCTTGAAGCGCTTTTTGCCGGTCGGGTTGATGCGCTCGCCAATGATCACCGGGAGATCGCCAAGCACCACAGTCTGCGAGAACGAGGAGACGACGGAACGGTGCTTTCTGACCGGTGGCTGGAACGGCAGATCTCTGGTCTCCTGAATCTCAAGGCGGATGTGCTCCGGCGTGGTGCCGCAGCAGCCGCCGAGCACATGGACCCCGAGCTCGGCAATCTCCCGCATCTTTGCGGCAAATTCCTCTGCCGAGAGATCATAGTAAGTCTTGCCGTCCTTTGCGTGCGGCAGACCTGCGTTCGGATTCACAATAATCGGAATCGAGCAGACCTCCCTGAGTTTTTTCGCGATCGGATAGAGCTGCTTCGGCCCGAGACCGCAGTTCACGCCGAGCGCATCGACGTGAAGACCCTCGAGCATCGCCGTGACGCTCTCGACTGTGCCGCCGGTCAGCGTTTTTCCCTTTTCGTCGAAGACGACGGTGACAAAGACCGGCAAGTCCGAATTCTCCTTGGCCGCGAGCACGGCAGCCTTCGCTTCCATCGCATCCGACATCGTCTCAATCAGCACAAGATCGGCGCCCTCTTCTTTTCCCCAGCGCACCACTTCGGCAAAGATTTCGACACAGTCCTCAAAATCGAGGTCGCCCATCGGCTTTAAGAGCCGGCCAGTCGGACCCAAGTCCAGCGCGACAAAGCCGTCTGTGCGCCCGCTTCTCTCCAGGCCTGTTCTCACATGGCGAACACCCGCGCGGACAATCTGCGCAAGCTCACCGGGATCCGCATAGTGCAGGCGGTTTGCGCCGAAGGTGTTGCTGTTCACAATGTCAGCGCCTGCGCGAAAATAATCCTCTGCAATCGAAATCACATCTTCCGGGCGCGAAAGGTTCCATCTCTCCGGCAGTTCTCCGCCTCTTAAGCCTTTTCCCTGTAACAGCGACCCGG
>CALLVJ010000077.1 GCA_938010625.1 uncultured Stomatobaculum sp.
CAAAGCCGCTCTCTGACTGGCCGTCCAATGAGAATCGCAAGTCCAAGCTTCACGCAGTCAAATGGGACAAACGGATAGACACAGACAGCCAGTGCCTTCGAAAACGCCATCTTGGTCTGTCCGACAAACCACACGGTACCAGCTGCATAGCAGAGCACCAGTGCGACAAACATCACAAACGCCTGGAGCGGCACATTCTGGTAGAAGCGCTCCACCACAAAGCCCGTCATCAGCGCCATCAGGATAAAGGCCATCAGATAGCCGCCGGTCGGTCCCTGAATCTTTGCCGGGCCACCGCTGTAGCCGGACATAACCGGAACGCCGACGAAACCAATCAGCAGGTAGACAAGATAGGCAATGGTACCGTTTCGCATGCCGAGAATATAGGCGGCGAGATATACCAAAAGCGGGGTCAGCGAAAATGGCACTGCGCCGATCGGAATCGACATGGGGCCAAAGATACACATCAGTGCTGTCATCACTGCAATCAACGCCATGTTGTGAATATCCAAACGTTTCATCTTCTGCTCTCCTCTTCTCTGTGCATTTTGCACCGTCGCCTAGCATACTAGCCTCCGTCCATATTGTCAACCATTTATAGAATTTTGGTTGACAAATCTCCGCCGGTCTCGCTATACTGGGCAAGGATTTCATTGAATCAACACGGGAGGCTTGCAATATGAACGCATTGGAACTGGCAGAGGAAATTATTGGCGGACGCCGTTTGCAGCGGGGCGACAAAGAACTGGACGAACTTTTGACTGTAGATCTCACGGAGCTCTGTCAGGCAGCGGACAAGCTCCGCGCAACCTATTGCGGAAACAAAGTCGATTTATGTACCATTATCAACGGCAGAAGCGGACGCTGCAGCGAAGACTGCAAGTACTGCGCGCAGTCGGCACACGCAAAAACCGGCTGTAAGGAATATGCCTTTCTGCCAGAAGAAGTGCTTGTCGCCGCCTGTAAGGCAAATGAGCGCGAGGGCGTGGACCGCTTCTCCATCGTGACCTCAGGGCGTTCGCTGACCGGCGCAGAGTTCGAACACGCACTCGCCGCCTATCGCCGCATGGCAGAAGAATGTAAGATTGACCTCTGTGCATCCCACGGCTTTCTGACAAGAGAACAGCTGCACAAACTGCATCTCGCGGGCGTCACGAGCTATCATGACAACATTGAGACCTCGCGCCGCTTCTTCCCTGAGATCTGCTCGACACATACCTTTGACCAGAAGCTTGAGACCATCCGCGCCGCGAAGGAAGAGGGGCTCTGTGTCTG
>CALLVJ010000078.1 GCA_938010625.1 uncultured Stomatobaculum sp.
GGTGAAGAAGAGACTGCCGGGCTTCCCGATTGTGCTGCACGGCGCTTCCTCGGTACCACAGGAGTATGTAAAGATTATCAACACAAACGGCGGTCAGCTGAAAGATGCCATCGGTGTGCCGGAGGATCAGCTCCGCGCCGCAGCGAGAAGCGCAGTCTGCAAGATTAATATTGACTCTGACCTCCGCCTCGGTATGACGGCAGGCATTCGCCAGCATTTCAATGAGCATCCGGATCACTTTGATCCGAGACAGTACCTCGGCGACGGCAGAGCGAATGTCAAGGCGATTGTCGCACACAAGATCACCGAAGTTCTGGGCTCGAACAACAGAGCATAAGGGATCAGAAGCAAATCAGATATAGAAGAGAGGCGTTTTACATGGCAGAGAAGAATCTTGACTGGGGAAACATTGGCTTCGCCTACCGCGTGACGGATCAGCGCTACGTCGCCAACTATAAAAATGGTGCGTGGGATGAGGGTGGTCTCACAGCAGATGCGACCGTATGTATCTCTGAGTGCGCAGGTATTTTGCAGTACTGCCAGGAGGTCTTTGAGGGCCTCAAGGCATATCGCACCGAGGATGGCAGCATTGTGGCGTTTCGCCCGGATATGAATGCAAAGCGCATGGTGGATTCAGCGCACTATCTGGAGATGCCTTCGTTTCCGGAGGAGAGGTTCCTCAAGGCGGTGGATCTGGTTGTCAAGGCAAATGCAGACTGGGTTCCGCCCTATGGCAGCGGCGCTTCTCTGTACCTGCGCCCCTATATGTTTGCGAGTGGCCCAGTGATCGGCGTGAAGCCATCGGATGCGTATCAGTTCCGCCTGTTTGCAACGCCGGTGGGTCCGTACTTCAAGGGCGGCGCAAAGCCGACTACGCTCTGCGTGAGCAAGTATGACCGCGCGGCGCCGCACGGCACAGGTCACATCAAGGCTGGTCTCAACTATGCGATGAGCCTGCACGCGTATGTAGAGGCACATGCGCATGGCTTTGACGAGAATATGTACTTGGACGCTGCGACCAGAACCTATGTCGAGGAGACGGGCGGCGCCAATTTCCTCTTTGTGACGAAGGACGGCGTTCTCGTGAGCCCGAAATCGGATTCGATTCTGCCCTCGATCACCCGGCGCTCCATTCTTTATCTCGCAGAGCATATGCTCGGCATGAAAACGGAGCACAGACCGGTGAAGTTCTCAGAGCTTAGGGACTTTGCAGAGGCAGGTCTCTGCGGCACGGCAGCAGTTATCAGCCCGGTGGGGCGAGTAGTCAATGGCGATGAGGTCATCAATTTTCCGTCCGGAATGGAGAAGATGGGGCCGGTGCTGCAGAAGCTCTATGATACGATTACGGGCATCCAGGCGGGTCGTATCGAGGGCCCGGAGGGGTGGATCCGCAAGATTTGCTGAATTCTCTGATAACAGAACAAGAATCTACAGAAGTCCCCGCGCGAACTTGTTTCGGCGGGGGCTTCTTGTCCGGAGAGGAGGATGTGTGCAGGAGAGTTATTCATTTGGACCGGTGTTTGACCGGAACAGCAGGATTTTGATCCTCGGAAGTTTCCCGTCGGTGCAATCCCGCGCGGCAGGCTTCTATTACGCGAATCCCCAGAACCGCTTTTGGCGCATGATAGCGGCAGTTTACGGCGAGGCAGTGCCGGCGACGGTCGAAAAGAAGAAAGCGCTTTTGTTGTCGCACAAGCTGGCGCTCTGGGATGTCTTAGAGCGCTGTGAAATTCAGGGCTCGAGCGATGCGAGCATACGCGCGGCGGTTCCTGTCGCGATTGAGACAATCACGGCAACTGCCAACATCCGCCGCATCCTCGTGAACGGCAGTGCGGCGGCAAAGTACTATGCGCGCTATCTGGAGCCGAAGACAGGCATCAAGGCTGTATGTCTGCCCTCAACGAGTCCGGCGAATGCGTCCTATCGCTTAGAGCGTCTGGTTGCCCTCTGGGGAGAGGCTCTTCGCGGGAGGGAGATATAAATGCAGCCGGTCTATGCCTTTTTGCAGCACTGGCATCTGGAAGTCGCCGCCGTACTCGGGTTTCTGCTCGACTGGCTGCTCGGCGACCCGGAGAGCTGGCACCATCCAGTGCGCGTCATTGGCGGACTGACGCGGGAACTCGAGCGGCGTCTTTACCCGAAGGCGGGACAGTCGGTCGCGGCCTTTTGGAACGGGATGTTTCTCTGGCTCTGCGTGGTTGCAGCGGTCAGCGGGACGACTTATCTCTTGACGGATGTGCTTGGCGGTCAGTTTTTTTGGGCGGGCTTTGCGTTTGAAGTTTTGTTGTCCTACCAGCTGCTCGCGGCGCGCTGTCTCACGGACAGTGCAAATCGCGTCGGCAGAGCGCTTCGAGAGGAGGGGCTTGAAGCCGGGCGGAAGGCGGTCTCGTACATTGTGGGACGGGATACTGCGTCGCTCAGTGAGGCAGGCGTGATCCGCGCCACGGTTGAGACGGTCGCGGAAAATGCGTCCGACGGCGAAGTGGCTCCCCTCTTTTACCTGCTGTTTTTTGGCGTGACAGGCGGTTGGGTCTATAAGGCGGTCAACACCATGGATTCGATGCTCGGCTACAAAAATGCGCGCTATGAACTCTTTGGCAGAGTAGCAGCGCGCATGGATGACGGTTTCAACTGGCTCCCGTCGAGGCTTGCGGCGTTTCTTCTCGTGGCTGCGGCAGCGCTCACGGGACAGGACGCAAAAAATGCCTGGCGAATTTTCTGGCGGGATCGCTTTCGGCATGATAGCCCTAACTCTGCGCAGACCGAGAGTGTGGTGGCGGGAGCGCTCGGCGTGCAGCTCGCGGGACCGGCCTCTTACTTTGGAGAGCGCAAAGAAAAGCCCTACATCGGCGATGCAGGGCGGGATATCGGGCTTCAGGACATTGCGCGGGCAAACCACATGCTCGCAGTAGCGTCCTGGCTCTCACTTCTTCTGTTTTTGGCGCTCCGGCTGTTTTGCCGCGCCATGGCGGCAAACCTTGCTGTCAGTCTGCAGAGCGCGGCGGTGCTGTTTCCTTTTTTATTTTAAGCGGAAGCTCACATGCAGTCCTTCGGTGCGCTTTTCAAAGAGGTTGGTGGAGTCAATGAAGGGGACAAATTTTTTGAATTGGAAGTTCCGGACGTCAAAGTCGGGGAATTGCTTGTTCAGAAAGTTGCCGAGCTGGCTCGAGGCAATCCAGCCGTTATCGTCGGAATTTTCCTCCCAGATCTGAATCAGTGCCTTTCGGACAGATTTCAGGCGCATGCCCATGCCGGAAGAGCCTGTGGAAGCAGTATTTTTCTCATTGTGCTCCATTTCAGCGGCCTTGTCCGCCATCGCAGGCAGGGGAGGCTGGTTCGCGCGGTACAGGAGATCAATGTAGGAGAACTTGCTGCAGGCGGAGATGAAGCTCTTTGGCGTCTTCTGCTCGCCCATGCCGAGGACATAGATCTCGGACTCACGGAGGCGTGCGGCGAGACGTGTGAAATCAGAGTCTGAGGAGACAATGCAGAAGCAGTCAAAACGTCCCTGATAGAGCAGATCCATGGCGTCGATGATGAGCGCAGAGTCTGAGGAATTCTTACCGGATACATTAGAATACTGCTGTATGGGCTGAATTGAGTTGTCGAGAATCACATT
This sequence comes from uncultured Stomatobaculum sp., assembly GCA_938010625.1. Taxonomy (GTDB): domain Bacteria; phylum Bacillota; class Clostridia; order Lachnospirales; family Lachnospiraceae; genus Moryella. The sequence goes on from CALLVJ010000078.1 coordinate 3,620, forward strand.
GCGCCAGCTGCTCATCTGCGGCATGGTCCAGTCGCCGTAAATGCGCTTGATATTGACGCTTCCGAGATTGTTTGCCTCAGAGAGGACAATCGGCAGATACTTTGGCGCAATATTTTCGGCGTCAATCAGTACGGCGACGCGTCGCTCTTTTTCTTCGCCATTCATAGAAAATCCTTTCTGTTTTGACACAGCGACCGGGGCTGCGCTATACTGAGATTATCCGTATTTAATCGGAAAAAGTATTTATTGATGCACTTATTATAAGAAAGAGGGATGAAATTGTCCATAAAAAAGTGGAAAGGAGCGCTTTTTGCGCTGGGAATGGGGATTGGAATCGCTGCAAGTCTGCCGAACAGTGTGTGCGCGGCGGAGACAAAGTTGCTGCAGACCGTGGAAACCAGTCTGCAACCGGACAGTGCAGCGCTTCCCCGCAGGACAGAATATGGTTATACCGCGGAAGATGTTGACAGGGCGATTGACCGTCTGCTCTCGTATGAGACAGATCCGGTGCGCTGGGACATCCAACGGCAGTTGTACCGGAACAGTGTCTGGTACAGCCCGGAGAGCCAGTATGTGGATGGCAATGGGAAGTCATATCTCCTGGTTTACGAGGGCGCAGCGTCGAATCGGAAGCAGCTGAGCTATGAACTCTTGTCAGGGCTCACCTATTTTCCGAATGCCAGGGTGATTTTGAATACCAGGGAGAACCGCATCCTCGCCGGTGTTGAGCTGACCCGTCCGTTTACGGAGGCAGAGGCTTATCGAAATTATGAAACGCTGCTTCGCCTGGTAGGGCTGGTCGATGAGGTCAGGGCGCAGACAGCAGGCAAGAGCGCGCACGACAAGGCACAGTGGATCTGCGATTTTGTGGCCGGTCGTCTGAGCTATGATTTCACAGTGCAGCAGAACAGTCTGCAGGATACGGTTGGCTCTCAGAGAACGGCCTGCGTGGGCTATAACAGTCTCACGGAACTCCTGTTTCGCAGCACAGGGCTCTCCTATGTCAGCATGATTGCGAGCAATAAGGAAACTGGAGTTATGCACATTTTCGGTGCTTCCAAACTGGACGGCAGATGGCTGATTTTTGATACCAGCAATTATGACAATGAGAACGGAATCTATGACAAGAGCTTTATTTTCTCGGAGCTCGAGCACGAGCAGGAAGGTTATCAGAATTTCAATCTTCTGCAGAGCGAGCGGCTGAACTGATGGATCTCTTTGACTATATGCGGGAGACGGCATTGCGGAGCGAAGCGCCGCTCGCTGTGCGCATGCGCCCGCGCACATTGGAAGAAATTGCGGGACAGCCGCACATTCTCGGGGAAGGGAAGCTTTTGTATCGCGCGGTCAGAGCCGATGTGATTGGCTCCATGATACTTTATGGACCGCCGGGCTGCGGGAAGACCACGATTGCAGAAGTCATCTCCCGCGAGACAAAATCTGATTTTTGCCGTCTGAATGCGACGACAGCGGGCAAAAAAGAGATGGAAGAGGTGATTCAGCGCGCCAAGGAGAATTTTGGGCGCGGAAAGCGCACCACGCTCTTTGTTGACGAGATTCACCGCTTTCACAAGGGGCAGCAGGATTTCCTGCTCCCTTATGTCGAGGACGGCACGATTGCGTTGATCGGCGCGACGACAGAGAATCCCTTTTTTGAGGTCAATGCAGCGCTGCTGTCGCGCTCCCGCCTGTTTGAACTGAAACCGCTCTCCGCCGCAGATATTGAAATCCTGTTGCGCCGTGCCATGGCAGATGCAGAGCGCGGTTACGGCAGCTGGCGTGCAGAGCTCACCGAGGAGGCGCTCCATTTTCTCGCAGAGGCTGCAGCCGGAGATGCCAGAACCGCACTGAATGCGCTGGAGCTCGGCATGAAGACCACGGCGCCGGGCAGCGATGGCAGCATTCATATCACAGAGGAAGTGGCAGAAGATTGCATCCAGAAGCGTGCGATTCGCTATGACAAAGATGGCGACAACCATTACGATACTGTCTCTGCTTTTATCAAGAGTATGCGGGGTTCTGATCCGGACGCAGCGATCTATTACCTTGCGCGTATGCTCTACGCTGGAGAAGATCCGTGCTTCATCGCGCGGCGCATTGTGATTTGCGCAGCTGAGGACGTTGGAAATGCCGACCCGATGGCGCTGGTGCTCGCAGAGAGCATGGCGGCTGCGCTGGACAGAATTGGTATGCCGGAGGGAAGGTTGCTGCTGAGCCAGGCCTGCCTTTATGTCGCGAGTGCGCCGAAGTCCAATGCGGCGACCACAGCGATTTTTTCGGCCCTTGACTGCGCAGAGCGGACGGCTTCGGCGGCAATACCTCCCTATCTGCAGGACGCTCACTATCCTGGACATGAGAAGCTCGGCAGGGGAATGGGTTACCGCTATCCGCACGATTACCCGAACAATTATGTGGCACAGGTCTATCTGCCGGAGACACTGCGCGGGACTGTTTTTTATGTGCCGACCGGCAACGGGAAGGAAGCGGAACTCAAAGCGCGTCTCGCTGCCCTTCGCGCAGCAGGAGAGGAGAAGGATGACGGAAGAAAGACTTGAGCATCTGAGCCTGACAGAACTTCGGGAACTCGCAAAAGAGCGGGGGCTTCACAGCCTCTCGGGGCTCCGGAAGCAGGAGCTTGTGGAAAAGCTGGCTGCTTTGCCGCGCACACGGATTCAGCAGGCTGTCTCGGAACTCCCGCCGGAACTTCGAGAGGCGGCAGATGTCGGGACGCTCGCGTCAGGGCTTTTAGAAATCGTGAGCGAGGGCGGTTTCGGATTTCTCCGCTCGACAAATTACCTGCCAGGCGAGGAGGATGTCTATGTGTCACCATCCCAAATCCGGCGCTTTCGCTTAAGAACGGGTGACTTTGTGACAGGCATAAAGCGTCTCCGCGGGGAGAAGGAACGCTATAGCGCGCTGCTCTATGTGAATACGGTAAATGGTGTCCGCGCAGACGGTCTTCGCCGCGCAAATTTTGAAGAGATGACGCCTATTTTCCCGAACCAGCGGATTCCGCTCGCAGAGAGCGGGAAGAGTTCGCTCGCACTTCGGGTCGTGGATCTGATTGCACCGATTGGAAAAGGGCAGCGCGGTCTGATTGTTGCGCCGCCAAAGGCAGGCAAGACAACACTGCTCAAGGAGATTGCGAAGGCAGTCCGGCGCAACTGCCCGGAGATTCATCTGATTGTACTGCTGATTGATGAGCGACCGGAGGAAGTCACAGACATCCGCGAGTACATCGCAGATCCGGAGGTCGAGGTCATCTACTC
>CALLVJ010000079.1 GCA_938010625.1 uncultured Stomatobaculum sp.
TCTGCGTGTCCGCATAGGCACCCAGCGCTTCAGTGAGCGCTGCCGAAGCGCTGTCCGGGACGGTCGGAATCACTGCCCAATCCGGATAGCTGTAGCGCTTATCCTGGCTTCCCAGGCCTGTCGCACTGTCCTCAACCAGCTCGCGCGAAGAATGCACGCTCTCCATGGTGACTGTGAGCTGCTCCGGCACTGCTGCCTGCTTGTCACTGACTGTCTCTGCCTGCCTGTTCTCCGCTGCCGTGCCTTTGCCAGTCTCTGCCGTGCTCTCTGTCTGCGCCGCCGCGGTCTCTGCAGGCTTGCTCTCCTTTGCCGCACATGCCGTTGCGCTGAGCGCGAACAGTGCAAATCCCAGAATCAATGCCTTTTTTGACTTTTTCATCTGCTGTTCTGCCTGATCACTCCTTTTCAATACCCACCAAAGTTCTGCACCCAGTACATCTGTCCGTTCTCATAGCGGACGCCAATGCCAATCTCCGTAAATTCCGGTTTGAGAATATTCTCGCGATGTCCCTGGCTTTTCATCCAAGCTGCGACAACCGCTGCTGCATCCGGCTGTCCCATCGCAACGTTTTCTCCCCAGCAGCCGTAGCCCGTCGCGCCGCGCTCCTCATAAAGGCTGTCAAAGCTCTGACCGTTCGGTCGGGTGTGCTCAAAGAGCCTAGTAATTTCCTCAGCGCGCTGATCCGCAATACCTTCGAGCAGCGGATTCTCCGTGAGCTCTCCGAGCCCGCGCTTTCTTCTCTCCTCATTGACGAGGCGCAGCACTTCACGCCGCTCTGCATCGGTATTTCTGACTTTCTCCTGCACCACCGGAACCTGTTTTGTCTGCACTGTGCCGTTGCTGTCCACCCAGGCACCGCTCTGGTTCACACGGCAGTTGTCCGGCGTGACCGTATCGGTCAAAAGATAGCCTGCCTGGTCAAAATAATAGCACTCCGCCACGCCGTTCCGGTCTCCATCAATCCACATCCAGCCATCGACGGGATACTTGCCGTCGTCCATGCTGTACCACCATCTGCCATTCGTCTGCTGCCACGAGGATGCCCATGCTGTGAAAGGCATTGCCGCCACCAAGCCGAATGCTGCAAGCACTCCTACAATCTTCTTCATATCTGTCTCCTTGCTGTATCTGTATTTCACGGTTCCGGATTAAAATTGTAGTTTTTTCAAGCAAAAAGCGCAAGATGTTTCCTGTACATTTATTGTTCGTGCATTGAGCGGCAATGGTATTTTATCCGCCCGTCAATTGCTTTTCTATCGGACTATTATTTCAATGCTCATTCCGCTTTGGTCGGAACAGTTTCTCATACTCCTCTGCACTTAAGTCCTTGCCATAGCAAACCTTAAAATACTGCCGAACCTCTGTCTCGAGATCAAGCTTCGCCTGCTCCGGGTAAAGGGTATTCGCAAGCCAGACCGCGCCGAGCGGATATTGCGCCGGCGTGAGCAGCCAGGTGCGCGGCCGCGCCGGAATCCGGTAGACCAGTGCTGCCTTGACCGCCGGAATCTCCTGCCATCTGCTGTCGCTGTCCATCTGTCTTAGGAGGCTGTCCGTGTCGGTCAGAATGGCATCCGGATTCAGCTTCTTCACATCCGCCGCCTCGAGAATCATGCTGCCGCCGCGCTGCTGTGCCTCAGTGCCCTCGATCACAGCGACATTGTCCGCGAGAAGGTCAATGACCTCGCTCACCTTGGCGCTCCGCGGCAGCACTTCATTGCCCGCCGCACCGTGGAAGCAGACCACTCTTTTCAACTTCTTTTTGTCCTGTGCTGCGACTGCCGCGACACACTGGTATACTCTGTCCATATAATTTGCGATCTCTTCACCGCGCTCCCGCTTGCCGAGGAGATCGCCGAGCATGCGGAAGGCATTGGCCTGACCGGCAAAGCTGGAATCAATCTCTACCACCGGAACTCCAAAATCATTCTGGAGCTTCTCTGCCATCACACCAGTTCCAGTCTCTTTCTCATTGCCGTCGGACATATAAATGATGACCTCCGGCTGGTAGGACAGGAGCGTCGCCTTCTGCTCGCTCGCCTTGCCGTTCCCAATTGCAGGGAGATTGACATAGGCGCTGTCCACATACTCCTCATCCCGCGGATTATGCCAGACCGAAACCAGCTTTTCCGGCGCAATCATATAGAGATAGGACTGCGCGTCGGTCGAGAGCACCGCCACCTTCGTGAGCTCTTTTTTGACGTTTACCTCGCGCCCTGCAGCATCCTTAAAGTGACGCAGGCCATTGCTGTCTGCTTCGTCCGACTGGTACGCATAGCTTGGACGAACAGTCATTTTCACTTCGCTGTCAGCTGCCGACATAGTCTCTGCACCGCTCTCCGACTGCGCCGCTTTCTGTCCGCAGCCAGTTGCGAGCAGAGCAGCCGCCAGTAGTGCCGCCGCCGGTACTATCATCCTCTTTGGCTTCACAGTTCTTTGATTTTTCTGCATACAAAACTCCTCTCTGCTGCCTGTTGCCCAGATCCTGTCTCTCCTTTATTTTCGCACATTGTTCCGCAAACGAAAGAAAACAAAATGGATGCCGCCTGCAAGGTACAGGATAGCATCCATATGTTAAGCGACTATGAACAATCAATATCGTATTATTATGATTCTTCGTCGCCCTTCAAAAGCGAAGCCCTCGCTTCGACTTCTCGCTTCTGCACATCGCCTGGGCACTGTTCATAGCTGAACTCATAGGAGAACTCGCCGAGACCGCCGCTCAGGGAGCGGAGATCTGCGCCGTAGCCGTAGAGCTCTGACGCCGGGATATCCGCATGTACGAGCTGTCTGCCCTGGTGATCAGACTCCATGCCGAGCACTCTGCCGCGGCGCCGGTTCAAGTCTCCCATCACATCGCCAGTACTGGCATCCGGCACGCGCACTGTGAGCGAGACAATTGGCTCGAGGAGCACCGGCATTGCCTCGAGAAAGCCCTTCTTGAAGGCGATGCTCGCCGCCATCTTGAAGGCAAGTTCCGAGGAATCCACTGGATGATAAGAACCATCGAGCAGAATTGCCTTGATGCCGACAACCGGATACGCCGCGAGCGGACCCCTCTTGCAGCACTCTGCAATGCCCTTCTCCACTGCCGGAAAGTAGTTCTTCGGGACTGCGCCGCCAAAGACTTCTTCCTCGAACACATAGGGCTTTTCAAGATCGCCTGAGGGCTCAAAGCTCATCTTGACATCGCCGAACTGTCCATGTCCACCGGACTGCTTCTTGTAGCGTCCCGGTGCCTCGACCTTCTTCCGGATGGTCTCGCGGAAGGCAAAGCGCGGCTTCTCAAGCGCAATCTCCGCCTTATAGCGGCTCGCAAGCTTGCTCACGACAATGTCAAGCTGCTGGTCACCAATGCCATAGAGCAGAGACTGGCGGTTTTCGGCATCGACCTCAGTGCGAAGCGTGCGATCCTCTTCCATTAGCTTTGCGAGACCGGAGGCAATGCGATCCTCATCGCCCTTATTTTTTGCGACATACGCCTTATAGGTGTAGGGCTTTGAAATCTGCGGCGGATTGTAGAGAATCGGCGCCTGTTTATTTGCGAGCGTATCGCCGGTCTCGGTCTCCGTCAACTTTGCCATGGCGCCAATGTCGCCGGGGCGGAGCTCGGATACTTCAATCGCCTCCTTGCCGCGGAGCACATAGATTTTTCCACTCTTTTCCTCAGCTTCCCTGCCTGTATTGAAGAGCTCGCTGTCTGCGCGGAGCACGCCGGTCAGCACCTTGACCAGACTGTACTTACCGATGAACGGATCCGCAATGGTCTTGAATACCTTCATCGAGAGGTTCACATCCGGCTTATAGTTGGCGACCAGATGCTCTCCCGTCGTGAGATCCACACCGTCGTCGCGCGCTGCGCGCTCCGGCGAGGGGAAGTAGCGGACAATCGCATTCATCAGCGCATTTGCGCCCTGCGCGTTCACACCGGAACCCATCATGACGGGAACCATGTCACCTGTCGCGACCTGCGCGCGGAGCGTCGTGTAAATTTCCTCCTCCGTGAAACTCTCGCCGGAGAAGTAGCGCTCCATGAACGCTTCGCTCGACTCCGCGACTGCCTCAAGCAGTGCCTCGCGGGCAATCTTCAAGTTGTGCTCGGAGTAATCCGGGATGTCGGAATCCGTATAAGCTGCGCTGTTCTCCGCAAAACGGCGCCCCTTCATCTTCACGACATTGACAAAGCCGACAAACTTCTCATTCTCACGAATCGGCAAATGCAAGGGCGCGACGCGCTTGCCGAAGCGAGATTCGAGCTTTAAGAGCAGTTCACGGTAGCTTGCCTTGTCATCGTCCATGTTGGTCACGAAGAAGATGCGCGGCAGACGGAGCTTCTCACAGAGCTCCCAGGCCTTGATGGTGCCGGGCTCTACGCCCGCCTTGCAGTTCACCACGATCACGGCTGCATCCGCCGCAGCGACAGCCTCTTCAACCTCACCGACAAAGTCAAAATAGCCGGGCGTATCGAGGAAATTGATCTTCACAGGCTCTGCGTCCTGATCCGTATACTCCACTGGAATCAGTGCCGTGCTGATTGAGAAACCGCGGCGCTGCTCTTCCTTATCGTAATCGCTGAGCGTCGTGCCCTGCGGGTCGCTTCCCATTTTCTTGACAGCACCGCCGACAAAGGCGCAAGCCTCTGCGAGCGTCGTCTTACCAGCGCCTCCGTGTCCCATGAGCACAACGTTTCGAATCTGTGAAGTCTCGTAAACTTTCATTGTGAACAGCTCCTCCTATTCGTTGATATCCCGATAATAGCTGTCTTAGCCGAACTTTTATCTCTGACTATTCTACTAATTTCAGCTAAGAATTGCAAGATGTTTACAGCATAGCGCACAATTTAGGCTCTGTTGACAGCCAAAGTCGGAGCCGATAAAATAAAAGAATTGTCAGGAGGTTACATATGACTTACGGTTTCATCGGTCTCGGACTCATCGGCGGTTCCATCGCAAAGGCACTGAAAGCGGGAGAACCCGACTGTCAGATCTATGCCTACATGCCCTCGCGGGAGATGCTGGAAGAGGCGCGCGCAGACGGCACGGTAGACCGCATTCTCACCGGCGCAGAACCCTGCCTTGCAGACTGTAACGCAGTGTTTCTCTGCGCCCCGGTGCAGACAAATGCCCGCTACCTCGAAACACTTCGCGAGATCCTGACGCCGGATACGCTGATCACCGATGTGGGCAGCAGCAAACAGAGCATAGAGCGGGAAGTGCTGCGTCTCGGGCTCGGCGCACAGTTCGTGGGCGGTCACCCGATGGCGGGCTCCGAGAAGAGCGGCTACAGCTACTCGGACGCACTGCTCCTCGAAAATATCTTCTATCTGCTCTGCCCGACCGCTGACACGCGCCCGGAAATGCTGACCCGGATGGAGACGCTCGCCCATGTGATGCTCGCGAATCCGTATGTCATCGACGCCGCAACCCACGATCGCGCAGTCGCAACCATCTCCCACCTGCCGCACTTAATTGCCGCGGCGCTTGTAAACCTCGTCAAGGATACAGACAACGCGGCGCACACCATGCGTTCGCTCGCAGCCGGCGGCTTCAAAGACATCACCCGCATTGCGAGCTCCTCCCCCATCATGTGGCAGCAGATTTTTTCGGCAAACCGCGAGGCAGTACTCGCCGTGCTGGACGCCTATATTGACTCGCTCACGGAAATTCGCGCCGCCCTGCAGAGCGACAATATGCAGGCAATTCACGAGCTCTTTCTAAAATCAGGCAAGTTCCGCGACCAGTTCAGCGATGCAGCCGGACTCCTGAGCGCACAGTACTCATTCTCAGTGCATGTCGCCGACAAACCCGGCGCGATTTCAATCATCGCTGCGATTCTCGCCGCAGGCAGCGTGAACGTTAAAAATATCGGTATCAACCACAACCGCGAGAACGGCGACGGCGCGCTGCGCATTGAATTTTACGACGCCGACAGTTGCCAGAAGGCGGCTTATTTGATTGGAAGCTACCAGTTCCGGGTGGAGATGAACCACTGATCTGTCTGCTTTCAGAAAGGATTTTTTATGACCTCACACGCTTCTTCACCGCTCCGCGGCTCTCTCGTGATTTCCGGCGACAAGTCCATTTCTCACCGCGCCGTGATGTTCGGCTCGCTCGCGACTGGCACCACGGAAATCACAGGCTTTCTGGCCGGGGAAGACTGCCTCTCCACCATACGCTGCTTCCGCAACATGGGCGTTCAGATTGCGCGGACCGGAAGCTCTGTGACCATACTCGGCAAAGGCATGCGGGAACTCAAGTGCCCCCAGGGCGTGCTGGACTGCGGCAACAGCGGCACGACCACCAGACTGCTCAGCGGTGTACTCGCCGCGCAGCGCTTCTCTTCCGTTCTGACCGGCGATGCCTCGATTCAGCGCCGCCCGATGAAGCGCGTCATCCTGCCGCTCCGCGCAATGGGCGCAGAAATTCGCAGCCTCTCGAACAATGACTGCGCGCCACTCTCCATTACCGGCAAGCAGCTCTACGGCATCCACTTTAATTCTCCGATTGCCTCGGCGCAGGTCAAGTCTGCCGTTCTGCTCGCCGGGCTCTACGCCTCCGGCCAGACCACCGTCACCGAACCCGCCCTCTCCCGCGACCACACCGAGCGCATGCTCCGCGCCTTTGGCGCAAAAGTCTCAACCAGCACTTTTGAGGGCCGCCCCGCCGTCACAGTCACTGAGACTGAAAATCTCTACGGCACTGAGATTGCGGTACCGGGTGATATCAGCTCCGCCGCTTTTTTCCTGGTAGGCGCGAGCATTGTGCCGGGCAGCGAAGTAGTGCTCCGCAATGTCGGCATCAATCCAACGCGGGACGGCGTGATTTCAGCCCTCCGCGCAATGGGCTCGGATATTGAAGTCCTGGATGTCCGGAACGAGAGCAGCGAACCTGCTGCCGACCTTTTGGTGCGCTACGCTCCCCTCCACGGCACTGAAATCGGCGGTGACCTGATCTCCCGCCTGATTGACGAACTTCCTGTGCTCGCGATTGCCGCTGCTGTCGCCGAGGGACGCACCGTCATCCGCGACGCCGCAGAGCTCAAGGTCAAGGAATCAAACCGTATTGATACGATTGCCGAAGGACTGAGCCGCCTCGGCGCTGCCGTGCAGGAGACCGAAGACGGCCTGATCATTGACGGCGGTGCGCCGCTTCATGGCGGCGCAGTCGAGAGCTACCTGGATCACCGCGTCGCGATGAGCTTTGCGATTCTCTCGCTCGTGACCGACGGAGAGGTGAAAATATCCCATCCAGAATGCGTCAACATATCCGCGCCAAACTTCTACAGAAATCTGGAGAGCCTCCGCGCCTGAGCCTTCGCGAGATACACTTTTTCATCTCTTTACAAAAAGCACTTGCATTTCAGTCTCGATATGCTATCATATGTAAGTGTTTTGCGGGATCGTAGCTCAGCTGGGATGAGCGTTCGCCTCACACGCGAAAGGTCAGGAGTTCGAGCCTCCTCGGTCCCACTTAATGTACAAATCTGGATGCACTATTTGTTTAAGGTAAAAAACTACTTCGGATTTGTTCTGATGATTGAGAGCGCAGACAAGTAATCTGCGTTCTTTTTTTATCTCAGACCGCTCACAGACTCAGCGCCATTGTACCATGCCAAGTCGGCTCTGCCGAACTGGTGACACGGGACACTTGTCTTTCCCTGTGTTCATATGAGATGCAACTACAGTTTGACAAATTGACAAGCTGCTTTGGTAGCCTGCAAACGCGCAAAATGGCATGATTGCGCTATCAAAAGCGAAAGGAGAACAGACATGATTCTGGCGGATAAGATTATAGACGAGAGAAAGAAGAACGGGTGGTCTCAGGAGGAGCTGGCAGAAAAACTCGGTGTATCGAGACAGTCGGTATCCAAATGGGAGGGGGCGAGTTCGGTTCCGGATCTCAAAAAAGTCATTCAGATGGCAAAGCTCTTTGGTGTGAGCACAGATTACCTTTTGAAGGATGAACTAGAGCGAGAAAACCGAGGTGCCGCTGAACTATCCGGGAATGACACAGACAGCCCGCTGCGTCAGGTGAGCATGGAGGAGGCCAACGAGTTTTTGAACACGAAGCGGAAGACGGCTCCCAGGCTTGCGAATACAGTCACTATGTACATCATAAGTCCTGTCTTATTGATTCTGTTGGCAGGGATTGCCGAGAGCTCAAACTTCTCCTTATCGGAAGGTTTGGCCGCGGGAATCGGTTGCGCTGCGCTGTTTCTCTTGATTGCGGCAGCCGTATTTATCCGGATTGCCGATCGGAGTAAACTGAGCCGTTTTGAGTATTTGGAGCGGGAGCCGTTTGAAACTGAGTACGGAGTGAGCGGAATGGTGAAGGAGAAGAAGCGGGAATACGAAAGTCGCTATTCTCTGGGCGTAGCCAGCGGCACAGCGCTTTGCATTGTGGCGGTGATTCCGCTCATCGTTGCGGGTGCTGTGGAGGCATCCGATTTGATTCTGGATGCGTGTGTGGCGCTGTTGCTCGCGCTGGTTGCATTGGGCGCAAACCTGATTACGCGTGTGAACACGATAAAGGAGAGCTATGACACTCTCCTACAGGAGGGGGATTACTCCAAGAATAAAAAGCGCACAAAGGCAAAGATGAGTACCTTTTCCGCTGTGTACTGGGGCCTTGTAACCGCGATTTATCTCGGCTGGAGCGCTTGGACACAACACTGGGACTCTGCCTGGATTATTTGGCCGGTGGCGGGCGTCCTCTTTGTGGTGGTATTCAGAATTGCACAGATGTTGCTGAAGGTGGATGGGAACTAAGGGAAGCTTGAATCTAATCTTTTGATAAACTTTTTGCGCCGTCTCTTGCATATCTTGTCAAGCTGTGCTACAAACTATATAACATATCACAGCAAAGGAGAAATGTATGCAGGAGAACAAGAACCCCAAACAGCCCACACCGCTGATTCCCAATCTGTACTTTGTGATTCTTCTCATCACTCTGATTCTGAATGCAGTTGTTATGCCACAGCTGCAAAACGCGAGGATTAAAGAAGTTTCCTATAATGTCTTCATGGATCTGACATCCCAAAAGAAAATTGACAAGGTTCAGGTGGACACAAACCAGATTGTATTCACGGAGAAGGGACAGAGCGCCATTTATAAAACCGGCGTCATGACAGACCCGGATCTGACCCAGCGGCTCTACAGCGCGGGCGCGGATTTCCGCACTGACATTGTCCATGTGCAGACGCCGATGGAAAAGCTGCTCTACAACTGGGTTATCCCGATTCTCTTCATGATTATTTTCTGGCAGATTCTGAGCCGTCAGTTCAGCTCACTCGCCTCCAAGATGGGCGGCGGCCTGGGAGGCGGGCTCGGCGGCAATCCCTTTGGCAACTTCGGCAAGAGCAACGCGAAGGAGTATGTGCAGTCAACCGACGGCATTCACTTTCACGATGTCGCAGGCGAGGATGAGGCAAAGGAAAGCCTACAGGAAATTGTCCAGTATCTGAAAGATCCGAGCCAGTACACGGCAATCGGCGCGCAGATGCCGAAGGGCATTCTGCTCGTGGGACCGCCCGGAACTGGTAAGACCCTGCTCGCCAAAGCAGTCGCCGGCGAGTCGAATGTCCCCTTCTTCTCGATTTCCGGCTCAGAATTTGTCGAGATGTTCGTCGGCATGGGTGCGTCGAAGGTCCGCGACCTCTTCCAGCAGGCAAAAGCAAAGGCTCCCTGCATCGTTTTCATCGACGAGATTGATGCGATCGGCGGCAAGCGCTCTGCCGGTTCTCTCGGCGGCAACGACGAGCGCGAACAGACCTTGAACCAGCTTCTCACCGAGATGGATGGCTTCGAGGGCAACTCCGGCGTCATTATCCTCGCGGCGACGAACCGCCCTGAGTCCCTGGATCCGGCACTGCTCCGCCCCGGCCGCTTTGACCGCCGGATTCCAGTCGAACTGCCGGATCTCAAGGGCCGCGAGGAGATTCTAAAAGTTCACGCAAAGAAAGTTCGCCTCGCGGACAATGTGAATTTTCACACAATCGCGCGCATGGCATCCGGCGCTTCCGGCGCCGAGCTCGCAAATATCATCAATGAGGCAGCGCTCCGCGCAGTGCGGAATGGCAGAAAAGTCGCAAACCAGCAGGACCTCGAGGAGAGCGTCGAAACCGTCATTGCAGGCTACCAGAAGAAAAATGCCGTGCTCACCGACAAGGAGAAGGCGACCGTCGCCTACCATGAGATAGGGCACGCCCTGGTCGCAGCGCTCCAGAGCCACTCGGCTCCCGTGCAGAAGATCACAATTATTCCCCGCACATCCGGCGCGCTCGGCTACACACTTCAGGTCGAAGAACACGACAAGTACCTCTACACCAAGGAGGATCTGCTCAATAAAATCTGCACTTACACGGCAGGCCGCGCCGCCGAGGAAGTCGAATTCGGTGTCGTCACAACCGGCGCTTCGAACGACATTGAGCAGGCGACCAAAATTGCGAGAGCACTGATTACCCAGTACGGAATGGACAATAAGTTCGGCATGGTGCAGCTCTCCCAGCGGGACAGCCGCTACCTCGGCGACGAGAGCCACTCAACCTGCTCAGAAAAGACGCTTGAAGAAATTGACCAACATGTCGTTGCCCTAATCGAGGAACAGCACGCAAAGGCAGTCAGCCTGCTCCGCGAGAACAAGGACAAGTTAAATGAACTCGCACAATTCCTCTACGAGAAGGAGACCATCACCGGCGAGCAGTTCATGGACATTCTGAACCGCCCCTCGGCCTACGCTTCGCTCGCACAGCCGCTGCCGGGCAGCGACAGCCAGCTGTAACACCAAAAATCATTTCAGCAAACAGGAAAAAGCAGCCTTGCGGCTGCTTTTTCCTGTTTGCAGTGATTTACTATTTACCTTCCTTTTGAATTTCAGAATTAATTATTTCGAAATTTTCTTGGCTCACACCTTCCAACACGATATGACCTCCCGGAAGTAGTGCTCCTCCACAGCCGTCAACGCGCTTGGTGCCCGCTGCATAAAACTCTCCGTCAACATTCATAACACTGTTTAGCATCGTGCTCATCGACTGATTGACTGGAACCGGAACAATCTTGTGTCCTTTTTTCTCTAGGATAGTTCTCGTATCACCGGAAATATTGTACTCTACTTCCAATCCCTGCTCTCTCGTCAGGCAATGAATATACGGGGCATTCACTAACTGTTCCGGTGTCATATCAAAATCAATCGCGTTGACAATTCCCTGCAGCGTGCCTGTGATGATTCTTGGACCACCAGCTGCTCCAATGGCAAGGAACGGTTTTCCCTTCTTAAACACGATACTAGGTGACATACTAGAGAGCGGCGTCTTCCCGCCCTGAATCGCGTTGGCGCTTCCATAGGCAAGCCCCTGGCTTGTCATTGTTCCGACTGCCGCCGAAAAGTCTGACATTGCATTGTTTAATACAAAGCCAAGCCCATCTGCAACAATACCGCACCCAAACCAGTCGCGAATCGTCTGTGTCTGTGAGATTGCATTGCCGTCCTTATCCATAACCGCGAAATGAGAAGTATTCCCGGGATATTGTTTCGCTTCGATTGTACTGGCGGATGCAAATTCTCCGGCGTTCTCTCCTGCAAGTTCAAAGCGCTCATGCGCGAATTTTTTACTTGTCAGTCTGTCTACATCAACATCGACAAAATTCGGATCCCCTAGGCCTACGCTGCGATCTGCAAATCCAAGCTTCATGGACTCCGCAAGCGCGTGAATGCTGTCCGCTGTATTGTGCCCCATAGATCGGATCTCATAATTCTCCAGGATATTCAGCATTTCCACCAATGCACATCCTCCGCTCGGCGGTGCAAAAGCAACGACTTCATATCCGCGGTAAGTGGTTTTTACCGGACTGCGAAAGTTTGGTTCATATGTTTCCATATCGGAAAGCGCAAAACAACCGCCTCGATCATTAATCAGATTCACAATCTGGTTTGCGACCTTGCCTTTGTAAAAGTAGTCCACACCATGTTCCGCAATATTCTCTAGTAGATCTGCGACTTCCAGGTTCTTCTGCATTTCTCCAAACCCATAGAAACTTCCATCTGCTTTCAAATACAGCTTTCTGAACGGCTCTGAGAGACGCATCTTTCGCGCAACAGAATCATCGTACATGGTAAGTGCTCCTGTGTAACTCGTGCCGAATCCTGCTCTCGCACATTGAATTGCAGGCGCTGTTACTTCTCTCAATGGCATCGTTCCATACTTTTTCAAGATGATATTCATGGTCTTTAAGAGGCCCGGAATCGCCACGGACTGTCCGCCCAGATCCTTCCACTCATCCTGTACTTCTCCGTCTTTCAGAAATAAATCTGCTGTCGCTTTCATCGGCGCAATTCCGCGTCCGTCGATCCCCTCCGTCTTTCCAGTCTTGGCATTATAAAGTAGAGAAAAACAGCCGCCACCGATACCAGAATGATGGGGTTCCACCACAGACAGTGTCAGAGATACCGCCACCGCTGCATCAAAGGCATTGCCGCCCTTATTTAAGATCTCAAGTCCAGCTCTTGTCGCGTATACACTGTTGCAGCTGACCGCCCCCATACTTCCGTGCACGACTGGTCTTCCCCAGTATGACGGCCACATATAAATCTGTTTTTTTATACTCTGCGCCATATTAACCACACTTCCCTGCTCTCGCTTTTTCCTGATATGTCATAAGAGAAACCACAATTCCCACACCGTATGTGACAATAAAGACCGGATATACCGCCTCAATCATATCGGTCAATCCAAGAAGCATCCATGCGACACCTGTAACCATACCTGTCAACATACTCCAGAATGCTCCCTGCCTTGTTGTCTTCTTCCACATAAGACCCGCTAAAATGGAAAAACTCACCGGAGCCGCCGCCACATGCTGTAAAGTTAAAAACAGGTTTGTTAAGGATTTGCTCGGAATCAGAAATGCCGGAATCAGGGTCATGTATGCGAATAGGAAGGTGATTATCTTGGAAAGTTTCAGAATTTTCACATCATCCACACCCGGATTAATCTCTGTCTTATAAACATTTGTAATAATCGTTCCTGTCGCCAACATCATAGTTGCCATTGTTGCTGCAATAATCATGGTCGCGAATGCAAAGATAATGCCTGCGAATACCGGACTGCTGAATGTCTTGATCGCATATGCAAATGCAGTAGAACCATCGCCGAGGTCTGCACCGCTCGCCTTAGAGAGCATCCCGCAAGTTGCAGTAAAGAAACAGATCGGCGCTGCAATGACATACCCCAGAATAGAACCTGCTCTAGCTGCTTCCGGACTTTTCGCTGAAAGGAGCGGCTGAAGAACCGCCTGCATAACTGCGGTACTGATGCAGCCGCCGACAATCCACGCAATGATACGCTGCGTTGGCATATTACCCATGGAATCATATTTTTCTGGAAGGGTGCTGAGAAGTCCTCCGAATCCGCCGAATTTCGGAAGTGTTGTGAATACAAAGCAAATCAAGAGAACATAGATGCCGATACAAACGACCCGTCCAACAGCAGAAGCTCCCTTCATTCCCGAAAAGCTCGTGTAAATGACTGCGATGGTAACGCCGATGAACATTGCAAGCGTGAGGTTCAGTCCTGGCAGTACAATCTGGATGATACTGGATACTGTCTTTAACTGAATTGGGATATAGAGAAATCCATATATAATCCACGCGTAAGAATACAGCCTTGTCGTTCTGAGATCGTATTTCGTCTGGAGGTAGACCGGTACCGATTCACCAGGCATTCTCTCACGGATCATCTTGGCGAATATCGCAAGCGCAATGAAATAAAATGAACCTGCGATGGAATACCACGCTCCGGAAATGCCAAGGTTATAGCCATTTTGAGCTGCGCCCACAACTGCCATGCCACCAATCTGCCACGCTGCAAAAACGCAGCCAAGAGACAGCGCTCCCAAAGTTTTGTCACCGCCAGACCACTGATTCGCGGACTTGATCTTCGTTCCGGCATACACACCTATTCCAATAATCAGACAAAATGTAATAATCCAAACTGCTACTAACATACATATTCCTCCTGTTAAAAGCTGATTCCAGACAGCTCCGTGATCCATGATGTCATGTCTAAATTGCTGTCAGAAAACTCTTCCGGAGATCAGCCGACTGATTTCAGTCTGTGTGCTACATGTTGTCAACAGCTCTCTGATTATATCAGATATGATCCCGCGCTCTTTCTTTACCTCCTTGCAAGAAATATATTACACATTACATATCTACACTCAAATCATACAATTTTCACATTTTTGTGTCAATAGAAAAAGTGAAACTGGTTGATTTTCCCTTTTATTCCCCATATACTTGAGACTGTATTGGCTGCCCGTCAGGAGGTATCTTCTATGGATGAAAATCAATCCGGGCTTCTAGGTGCAGGCAAAGTACACACCGCAACGTACAAGACCCAAGCCTATGATCTGATTAAAGACGCCATCCTCTATAACCGCTTCCGCGTTGACGCAATCTATTCTCAAGAGGCAATCTGTAACGAACTCGGCATCAGCCGTACGCCCGTCCGCGAAGCACTATTGGAACTTCAAAAAGAAGGTTATGTCAGCTTCTCTCGCGGAAAGGGTGTCAGAGTCGTTCCAGTGACAAAGCAGGATGCCGGAGATATTCTGGAAAGCAGGATTTTTCTGGAATCTCACAATGCGAAACTTGCGACAGAGCGCGGAACTCCAGAAGAAAAACAGGCAATTATGGATTGCCTAAGGGCGTTAAAAGAGAATCTGGAGACTTTGGACAGTCGCCTTCTTTACCGAATTGACCATCAGTTTCACCGCTTGGTTGCCGAAGCCTCCCACAATGGCTGGTTTGCTCGCCAGACCAGCCTTATCTTGGATCATTATCTTCGGTTCGAGGTTAAATCCGTATACAATAATTCCATCGACGGCAAACTTGTATATGGTGAGCATCTTACTATCGGTGAAGGCATTCTGAACAATCAGCCCGAAAAAGCCGCCCTGGCCATGCAGCATCACCTCTCCAACTCCTATTCTCGCACGCTGGGAGAAATTTGGAGGAACACGCCAGAACAATAATCGAATCTATATTCTCAACAAAAAAGCAGCCTCACGGCTGCTTTTTTCTTTTCCTATATCTCACATGACAGGCGCTTCAACACTTCCGGAAGCTCTGCAAAACGCTGGATTCTCTCCTCTTCCTCTGGATGCTGATTCTCCGGATCAAAAAGCAAAGCCTGCATCTTTGCCTCGTGTGCGCCTTCGAGATCATGTTTCACAGAGTCGCCTACAAAAAGTATCTCGTTTACTTCAATTCGCTCTGTTCTGCCCTCACGCTCCAGGGTATCGTTTGCCTTCTTCACACTGTACTTAAAGAAGTGGCGGAGCGGTTTGTCCACACCGCACTCCTCGCTCGTCACGATGAAGTCGACAATGTTGCCAAAACCGAGCTTTTCAATCTTTTTGTACTGCACATATGTGGTCATGTTCGTGCCGACGCCAATCAGGAAGCCTCTCATCTGCAGATCCCGGAGCATTTCCACTGCGCCCTCGTTTGGCACCATTGCATCGAGCAAAGCCTGCCAGTAGTGCTCTGCAAGGGCTGTCGCGTGCGGAAACACAGGCAGGTTCCGCTTGGCAAGCCAGAGTTCTGCGCGCAGCACGCGGTTGTGGGACGCCGCAATCGGCCCTATCTTCTGCGCTTGCTCGGCAATCAGCGCTTCCAGCTCATGGAGCGTCTGTTCCACAGGCAGCTGAAATTGCTCTTCTGCATAGGCAGCCCAGGCGTTTGCGCCAGCCCGATGGGCTGCCTTGAAATTATAGAGCGTATCATCGAGATCAAAAATAATCGCCTTAATCATGTTTCCTCTCAAGCTTCGCGCCGCAGGATGCGGCAGATTTCCTCTACATCCGCAGCTTCCAGATCCGCATAGAGGGGCAGAGTCAGCACACGCCGGGAAATGGCCGCCGCTATCGGCGTGCTCTCCGGCGCGTAGCGCTGCCCGAGGAAGGAAAACGCATTGGTGCAGGGATAAAAATACCTTCGCGGGTAGTAGC
>CALLVJ010000080.1 GCA_938010625.1 uncultured Stomatobaculum sp.
AACATTGACTGGTTGAAGGCCCAGGGCATTATCGAGCGAAGGCCGGAAGTCGCAGAGTTCATGGGAAAGTAAGGGCAGTGGTCAGTGGATCGTGATGAACAGAGGGCAGTCCGCACAGGACTGCCCTTTTGCATATTTGCACTCTAGAGATGATATCTGCACAATGATTTGGTGTCCGAGGCCTGATTGCTCTGTTTAGCCGGAAAGCGGATGCGGTGAGCAGTGGAGAATGGCATGTGGATGATGAGCGCTGCCAGCGGAACTGTTTTGTGAATTGTATGCTGTTAGCACAATGCTGCGAGGAATACAACTGCAGAAACTGGATAGAATAGCTGGAAATATCCTGTTTTGTAATATTAAATAAAAAGATGTGCACAAATGAGGAAAGCTGAGTATAATAAAAAAGGCGGCGGCAGGGAGTCGCTGCATTCCAACATAAGGAGGAGACAAATGGCAAAGAAACTGCTTGAAACTGTGCCGAATTACAGTGAGGGACGCGACATGGAAAAGGTGGCAAAGATTGCCGCGTGCTTCAAGAACAGAAAGGACGTCCGGCTTCTGGACTGCCAGACGGATGTGAACCACAACCGCTGCGTGATCACTGCGGTCGGCGAGCCGGAGGCGCTCCGCGATGCAGTCATCGACTCGTTTGCAGTTGCGGTCGAACTGATTGATCTCAACAAGCACGAGGGACAGCATCCGCGCATGGGCGCTGTCGATGTGGTTCCCTTTATCCCCTGCCGCAATACGACGGTCGCAGAAGCAGATGCGATTGCCAAGGAAGTTGGCAAGGCAGTTGGTGAAAAATTTGGCATCCCTGTCTTTTTATATGAGGATTCCGCGACGGCACCGCACAGAACCAACCTTGCAAAGATCCGGAAGGGTCAGTTTGAGGGCATGGCGGAGAAGTTAAAGGACAAGGAACTCTGGACGCCGGACTTTGGACCGGATCACATTCATCCGACAGCTGGTGTCGTGGCAATCGGCGCGAGAATGCCGCTCATTGCCTACAATGTGAACCTCGACACTTCAAACATGGAAATCGCAAACCGCATTGCCGATGCTGTCAAGAACATCCGCGGCGGTTATCACTTTATCAAGGCCATCGGCGTTGAATTGAAGGATCACTACTCCGGCAAGGAGACAGTCGCGCAGGTCTCGATGAACCTTGTGAACTATGAGAAGACGGCGATCTACCGCGCATTTGAGGCAGTCAAGATGGAGGCTCGCCGCTATGGCGTCAATGTACTTGAGAGCGAGATTGTCGGCGTTGTGCCGATGCAGTCGCTGATTGACTGCGCTGAGTACTATCTGCAGGCCTGCATGTTCGGCCCGATGAAGTTCGACGCGAAGAAGCAGATCATGGAGAACTGGCTTCTGGAGGATGAGGAGGAAGAGGCATGAGCGAAAAGCTGAAAGAAATGAGCGTCGCTGCCTTTGTGGATCTCACGGCATCGGATGCACCGGCGCCCGGCGGCGGCTCAGTCTCAGCGCTCTTTGGCGCCCTCTCGGCGGCGCTCGCCGGGATGGTCGCCAATCTGACAATTGGCAAAAAGAAGTATGCCGAGGTTGAGGCAGAGATGCGGGAGGTCGCAGCGGCAGCTGAGGCACTGAAAAGAGAGCTGGTCGAGGAGATTGACCGCGATTCCGATTCTTTCAATGAGTTCATGGCGGCAATGACACTCCCGAAGAACACAGACGAGGAAAAGGCGGCGAGGAAAGCAGCCATGCAGGAGGGATTGAAGTCCGCAGCAAAGGTTCCCTGCCACGTCGCAGAGACGGCTGCCCGTATCTTCCCGCTTGCCAAAGCAGCAGTGGAACGCGGCAATGCAAATGCCGTGACCGACGGTCTGGTCGCTGCGATGGCGGCGAGAACAGCAGTCCTCGGAGCAGCGTTAAATGTAAAGATCAATCTCTCGTCAATTGAAGATGAGGATTTTGTCGCAGAATACAGTGAGCGGGTTGCGCGGCTTGAAGAGGCGGCACTTGCTGCTGAACGCGAGATTTTTGCGCTCTCTGCACTGACCAGAGAAATCTAAACAGCGCAGGAAAGGAGAAGCGCTTTGAGCATACAGATCCTGGATTCCGCTCTGCAGATTGAGATGGATGCGGTTACGACCTTGGCGCTCGCAGCACTTTTACTCTTACTGGGGGCAGCGGTCAAAAACCGGATCCGGATTCTGAATCACTATTGTATCCCGGCACCGGTGGTGGGCGGTTTTCTCTTTATGTTTCTGACATTTGCCGGACATATGTCAGGACGGTTTCAGATGAGTTTTGACACGTATTTTCAGAGCCCTTTCATGCTTGCCTTCTTCACGACGGTCGGGCTCTCGGCAAGCTTTTCACTCCTAAAGCGGGGCGGCATGCTGCTGGTCGTCTACTGGCTGATTTCCGGTGTGATTTCTCTGATTCAGAATGCCATCGGCATTGCAGTCGGCACTGCAATCGGGCTGCCTGCGCCCTATGCGCTGCTCTCAAGCGCCATCTCGATGATTGGCGGGCACGGCGCGGCGGCGTCCTACGGCGCACAGTTTGCCGAGATGGGCTATGATCAGGCGATGCTGGTCGGCGCGGCGGCGGCAACTTTCGGGCTCATCACGGCAGTCATGATTGGCGGGCCGCTCGGCAGGCGTCTGATCGTCGCCCATCATCTCACGCCGGATGTCGCCGATATCGTGACCGGACAGGATGTTTTAGAAGTAAATCAGAGTAAGGGCGGCGTCCGCAGTGCGCAAGTCATCCTGGAAAATGTGACCGTCATTCTGGTCTGCATGGCGGTCGGCGCGAAGATTTCCGGTCTGATTGGAAGTCTGATTGGAATGTCATTTCCAACTTATGTCGGCGCGATGTTTGTCGCTGTCATTGTGCGCAATCTGAATGAGAAGCTCAGATTCTTTCAGTTCGACTATGCGCTGACAGATGGTATCGGCGAGGTCATGCTCTCACTTTACCTCTCCATGGCGCTCATGAGCTTAAAGCTCTGGGAACTTGCAGGACTGATCGGCGGTGTGCTGCTGGTGGTGTGCTGCCAGGTGATTTTCATGATTCTTGCAACATACTTTGTTGTATTTCGTCTGCTCGGCAGCAATTACGACGCTGCTGTGATGTGTGCTGGGCTTTGCGGGCATGGGCTCGGCGCTACGCCGTCTGCGATTGTCAATATGACGGCGGTCACAGAAAAATATGGCATGTCGCACCGCGCCTTTATGATTGTGCCGATTGTCGGTGCATTTCTGGTAGATATTATTTATCAGCCGCAGACGATCGCATTTATACGAATTTTTGTACAGAATATTGCAGGTAAGTAAACGGTACCCCCATGTGTTGGGACGAAAGGAGATCGCGGATGAAAACGGATATTGAGATTGCGCAGGAGGCCAAGGTCGCGCGGATTGAGGAGATTGCGCGCGCCGAGGGAATTGACGAGAAATATCTGGAGCAATATGGCAAGGACAAGGCAAAGGTGAGCTATCAGCTCTTGAAGGACAGCGCAGACAAGCCGGATGGCAAGCTGGTTCTGGTCACGGCAATTACGCCGACCCCTGCGGGCGAGGGCAAGACGACGACTTCGGTGGGTCTGGCGGACGGACTTCGGCGCATTGGCAAGAGCGCCGGTGTGGCGCTCCGCGAGCCGTCTCTCGGACCTGTCTTTGGTGTAAAGGGCGGAGCGGCTGGCGGCGGCTATGCGCAGGTTGTGCCGATGGAGGAGATTAACCTCCACTTCACGGGAGACTTTCACGCGATTGGCGCAGCAAATAATCTGCTCGCCGCCCTGATCGACAATCATATCTATCAGGGAAATGCGCTCCGCATTGATGCAAAGCGGATTACCTGGAAGCGCGCGGTCGATATGAATGACCGCCAGCTCCGGAACATCATCGACGGTCTCGGCAAGAGAACGGACGGCCGCGTTCGCGAGGACGGCTTTGAGAT
>CALLVJ010000081.1 GCA_938010625.1 uncultured Stomatobaculum sp.
AGAATCTATTATTTCCTTAATCTTTTCATAAGGTCAATTTTATGTGGTGTATGGCTTAGCCCTTTTGTAGGTAAAATAAAAATTGATGAAAGATTAAATGCTCCTGATGTCTCATTTCGTCCATAAAAAAGATTTGAGGGCAGGTTGCTTTAAATGGTGTGGCATATTCCAAAGTTTCATACTGTCAATTCCTTACAGCTGTTCTTCTGGTTCTTCGGTATGTTGTTTTTCCTTCTTCTCCCAGTAGCACATAGGCATGTTCCACCCCGGCTTTCTTTTTCAGTCACATGACCGCTATGCTCTTTCAGAAAGAAAGTGGAACCCGCTCACCTAAAAGATAAAATTCTTCAAAGGTGATTTATAGAATCATCCCATATCTTCTCTCACATCTACAAGGAAGAGAGAAAACTGTTTGGCTGAAAAGATGATGGAAATTACATCTACCTTGGCTTGATTATGAAGATAATAATGATTTCTGTTATGACTCCAGCATCGGAAAATATCCGAGGCACGAGTGCGTTGCCCTATCATATTCTGGCTGGTAGGGACGAGGAAGTAGAGATTGAATTATATTCGTTTAATCTGAATAATCTTCCTGATGCGAAGGTCTCGTCTGTGGCTCAGGAGCTGGACATCAAGATACATATATTACCGGTACCGTGGTGGTATACATTTCTACTCAAATTCTTTCTGTTCTTCAGAATATTTCTGAAGGTTCCTGTCGGGAATCATCTCCGTTTGAATGCTGATCAAAAAGATACGATCATCAGGAAGAATCCGGATGGCATCTGGATCTACGGTGAAGAGCTGTCCAACGTGAGTAGGCAGTTAGATGTTTTTAAGCGAGTACATACTCTGCCAGACTGCGAGTCTTTGTATTATTACAGAATGTTAGGGAAACGCTTTGCAATGCAGGACAGAAAGAGGTATTGGAGATCTGCCTTTATGTATCCCAAGTTCCTGAACATGGAAAGGTGTTTTGACACTTCTTCGAATATACATTATCATTTGGTTGGTGAAGCTGACGTTAGATTCCTAAAGGAAATTATCCCCGGTATCCAAGCTCATTTCCTGCGTCATCCTCATTATCAGCTGGCAGACCCTCCCAAGGACATAGCTTTTTCTTCCAAAATAAAGTTGCTGATCGCAGGGCAATATAATTTGTATATGCAGCAGGATGCCGATGAATTAATCAATTGTCTTTGTTCGTCCAGATGCACAGAAGATTTGAAAGAGCACTACGTGATAACTTTCTTAGGGAAAGGATGGGAGATTCATGTCCGGCATCTTGAGGAAGCTGGATACGAGGTACATCATATTCGGTTTGCACCGAACTATATAGAGGAAATTATAAAGCACGATATCCAGATAACACCGATCAGCATCGGTACGGGCACCAAGGGGAAGGTGCTTGATGCCATAGCAAACGGATTGTTGGTCATTGGCTCTTGGTATGCGTTGGAGAATATAGCTGTGGAGCACGATGTTTCCTGTCTGCAGTACCGTACTGTTGATGAAGTCATTTCGATGTTGAGAAAAATATATTTATGTCCCTCGCATTATGAGGAAATTGCGCAAAGTGGCAGGAAATCGGTTCTGTGCTTTCATGATGGGGAACTTACCGCACAACAGATGTTTTCTTTATTGCAGGCATAACCCTTGAATAAGTTTTCTTGTTCTGAAGATGTTGGAACCAGCTGTGGGAAAAGTATCCCGACAGGTGTGTGCAGCACTGACTTTAAGACATGAGCTATTGTGCGGGAGGAGATTGTTTCGCTTTTTTATAAGCGAAGCCCGAGGGGGGCAGAACTGTAAATATGATAGGCTGATTCATCCGGAGGCGTAAGCTGAGACACAAGGCAGACGCATTTCCGTACTATTCTGAAATACGAAGATAAATCTTTGGATAAGGCATGGCTCTATGAGTTCTCATGTGAAGACAAGACGTTGAGGCAATCATATACCATGCTTCGTTCAATGTCTTCGGACAGCGTACCATGTATTTTATGTGCGGTAACCAGTATAGATAGTATCTTCCGGATTTATTGCTGCGCCCGGCATGTTATGGTAATGTCTGTGTTTTTTTAATCTTAAGTAATCCATGTTGCTGTATATAGGACTTTTCTTTTTTATTCTTCTTGTTAATTATCTGGCTGACAGACATAAGACCACACAGATACAAGGATTGTTCTTTTCTTTTCTTGTTTTGTCGGTGTTTGTCGGTGTCTCTGACATGCTTGGAGGCTACGACCGGTATATATATGGAGAGTTGTTTGACGACGTTGCAAATATTATACATGTTGGTGGTAGTTATAAGGAGGCAGCTGTTCTTAAGCTGTATTCTTCTGAGTTTGGATACGCTGGTTTTAACATCCTCATTTCAAGTATATCCGGCAACAGGTATGTCTTTATATTATTGACGACCCTGGTTATTTATACCTTGTATTACTATTCATTAAAGAAATATTGCATCAACTTCTTTTTTGCGTCATGTGCAATCAATCCGATATTCATACTGCTTTTTTCCTCATTCTTTCTTTGAAAGGTGCTCAGCGGTATTGCCCTCCGAACCCAACTCTGCCGCGCGGCATATCGTCTTCCCGGTAAATATCCCGCCGCTGTAGCCCGACATTCAGCACCAGCCCGATCTGCACATAAAAGGCGAGCAGAGAGCTGACGCCATAGCTGATAAAAGGAAGCGTAAGTCCCGTATTCGGGAAGATGCCCGTTGCCACTGCAATGTTACTGAAACCCTGAAAGGCAATGAGTGTGCCAACACCGGTGCAGAGAATACGTCCCTCCATGTCGCGCGCTTTGCCGGCGAGATAATAGCACTCATAGACCAGAACTGCATAGAGCAATAACACGAGCAGACAGCCCACAAAGCCAAGTTCCTCTCCAATCACAGCAAAGATGAAGTCAGTCTGTTCCTCCGAGAGAAAGTTGCCGCTCTTGACCGAGGCGAGCGTGTTGTTGTTCAGACCCTTGCCAAAGAGCTGCCCCGAGCCGATGGCCATGATGGAGTTGTCCTGCTGCCAGTTGGCATCCACATATTTTGCCGGGTAAAGAAAGGCCAGAATACGCCGCACCTGATACTCTTTCAGAAACGGCACCATGCCCCGCTGCAAGAGAAATACCGTACTCACGGCAAAGGGAATTGCAACGAGCAGCGCCAACCCGATCCAACGGTAACTGATGCCCGCCGCAAAAAGCATGGCGGCGATGCTGACTGCCACGACGACGGTCGTCGAGAGATCCGGCTCAGAACTGATGAGCCCAATTGGAATCATCGCAAAGATCGCAAACAACAGCAAAAAGCGAGGTTGATTGACACTCTCGTAATTCTTGCCGAGCAGCCAGGAAAAGAACATCGCAACACCGATTTTTGCAAACTCTGAGGGCTCTACCTGTCCCAGCGCCGGCAAAACAATCCAGCGCTTTGCGCCGTTGACGCTCTTTCCGAAAAAGCGCACCATAAGGAGCAGAATTGCGCAGAGCGCAAAGACCAGTACCGCATAGCGCAGCAACTTCTGATAGGGCAAAAAGCAGAGCAAAGCGATGATTGTAAGCCCCAGCGCCATTCCGACCGCCTGACGTCCGACATAGCTCATGTTCTGGTTTGTCGCACTGTTAATCGCCAGAATGCCAATGACATTCAGCGCGCAGACTGCAAAAAGCAGGCGGAAGGAGAATGTTCTCAAAAACTGTTTTACATTCATTCCGCGCAAGCCTCCTCAAATTTTAACGGAAAATTCCGAATTTTTCCAGTATTTTTATCTAAAACGTCAAAGATCTTCAATTTTTTTAATCCTCGATATTGGCATCGCTGGCACGTTGCGCGCCTGCATTCAGAACATCGTCCACATTGGTATAGCCAAAGCAGAGACGGTATACGTCCTTTGCCACAGAAGCTGCATTCGCCGAGGTATAGCCATAGGGAATGTTGACCGTGACCGCAAGCTTCGGACTCTCATAGGGCCCGAACGAGATGAAGAACGCGTGGTTGGCTCTGTTCTTCGACTCCTGTGCCGTACCTGTCTTACCGGCGATATTCACCTCAAAGCCTTTGAAGATGCGGCTCGCCGAACCGGACTCGACCACGCCGCGCATACCCTGCTGCACAGCATTCCAGTTCTCCTGTTTGACTTCCATGGTGCGAATGACATTCGGATCATAGCTTCGAATTGCCTCTCCCTGCCAGTCGGTCACACGATCCAGCACCGAGAGAGTAAAGACGGTACCGCGGTTCGCGAGCGCTGTCACATAGCGCGAGAGCTGCACGTTTGCAAAAGAATTGGTGCCCTGACCAATCGCAGACTGCTCCGGGCTCTGGTCGGAAATCATCGGATCGTTTTCAATAATTTCAACGCCAGACTTCTGATCCAGGCCGAACATGGTCGCATACTTGCTGAGGCGCTGAATGCCGAGAGCGGGATCATACTCGCCCTGCTGGTTGGTCGCAAGGCGGTGTCCGAGATCCGCAAAGAAGAAGTTACAGGAGTTCCGGATACCTGCCACAATGTTCTGCACGCCGTGACGTCCCGGATAAATCCAGCAGCGGAGCGGCGGCGTGATGGCATCGTAGATACCCGTACAGTTGATGGTATCGCTCAGTCCGAAGACATTTTCCTCGAGAGAGGCGATTGCCGTAATCGGCTTAAAGGTGGAACCTGGAGCCTTTCTTGCCTGTGTCGCGTTGTTGTAGAGCGGCAGAGATTCGTCCTTCACGAGATGGTTATAGTAGCGCGCATCCATCGTATTGGTGAGACGGTTGTTGTCATAGCCCGGATAGGACACCAGGGCTTTGACCTTGCCCGTCGTCACATCAGTCACAACGCAGCCTGCCGTACAGGGGTCCAAGGCGAGCTGGGCTGGCGTGATTTTGAGATCCGAGACCAGCTGAACAAAA
>CALLVJ010000082.1 GCA_938010625.1 uncultured Stomatobaculum sp.
GTGCCGTTTCCGCCCATGATCGCAACATGTTCGCCGCGCTTCAGGGAGAAATTGAGGTCTGAGAAGAGCAAATTGTCGCCGAAGGCCTTGCTGAGATGTTTGACCGAGAGCACATCGTTGCCGCTGACTTCGTCTGGTGTGAAGTAGAGCGCCATATTCTTCTTTGTCTCATAGGGATTGTCGAGGCGCTCCACCTTGTCAAGCAGCTTTTCGCGGCTTTCGGCGCGCTTAATCGACTTCTCCCGGTTAAAGGCGCGGAGTTTCTGAATCACGGCCTCCTGGTGTTTGATTTCTGCCTGCTGGTTTTCGTAGGCGCGGGCCGCAGCCTCAGCGAGCGCCTCTTTTTTTTCGGTGAACTGGGTGTAGTTGCCCTCGTAGCTTATTACCCTGCCGTGGTTTAAGTCAAAAATCTTATTGACGATGCGGTCCAGGAAGAAGCGATCGTGCGAGACAATCAGGACAGCGCCGGCATAGTTCATGAGATAAGTCTCAAGCCACTCAATGCTCGATAAATCCAGGTGGTTGGTCGGCTCGTCGAGGAGGATGATGTCAGGTCGCTCGAGGAGCAGTTTGCCGAGAAATACGCGGGTTTTCTGGCCGCCGGAGAGAGAAGAGAGCGGACGGGCAGCATCGGTTTCACTGAAACCTAAGCCCCGAATAATGCCAGTCACGCGGCTTCTTGCGGCATAGCCGTCGGCGAGCTCATAGCGGTGCTCGGCCTCGGTATAGGCGGCGAGCAGTTTTTCAAGCGCAGCGCCCTTGGCGCGCCTCATCTCCCCCTGCATGACCGCAAGTTCTGCCTCGAGATCCAGGATGGGTTGAATCACCTTGGTGAGTTCTTCTTCGATGGTGAGCGCAGAGTCCAGAGTATTGTCCTGGTGAAGATACCCCATGGTGCAGCCTTTTTTCAGCGTGACTTCGCCGCCGTCCGGCGAAAGTTCACCGGTCAGCAGATTTAAGAGCGTGCTCTTTCCGGCGCCGTTCGGGCCGACAATCGCCGCCTTGTCATGTTCGTTCAGGAAAAAGGAGGCGTCGTCAATGACGCTCTCCCCCACAAAACTTTTTTGTAAATGCGCGGCATTCAGTATCATAAGCACCCCATTTTCAATCAATATTTACAATGAATACTCCGCTGTAGTATAGCGAAATGCCGTCGGATTGACAAGGCAGAGAAAAATCCCTATACTAACAACTTAAGCGCCATACGGTAACTGGGTTTTAAGACATAGGAAAGCAGGAAGTGAAGCTTTGAAGGACAAAGTATCCACGGCGGTCATACAACGCCTGCCGCGCTATTATCGTTATCTCTCAGATTTATTGGAGGAAAATGTGGATCGCATTTCCTCAAGTGATCTCGCGGCGCGTATGCATGTCACAGCGTCACAGATTCGTCAGGATTTGAATACCTTTGGCGGGTTTGGGCAGCAGGGCTACGGGTATCAGGTGTCGCATCTGCATGCGGAGATTGGAAAGCTGCTCGGAATTGATCAGCAGAAGCATATCATTATTATAGGAGCGGGTCATCTCGGACAGGCTCTGGCAAATTATCAGAATTTTACAAAGCGCGGATTTCAGGTGAAGGCGCTCTTTGACATTGATCCGGAAGTAATTGGCAGAACCATTCAGGGCGCGCAGGTCTTTCCGCTCGACTATCTCGAGGGGTATCTCGAGAAGAACCAGATTGACATTGCGACTTTGACACTGCCGCGGGAGCGCGCGATCGAGGTCGCGAAGCGGCTGTGCTGCGCGGACATCAAGGCCATCTGGAATTTTGCGCATACGGATCTGCAGGTGAACGAAGATGTGCTCGTGGAAAATGTGCATCTCTCGGAGAGTCTCATGCAGCTCACATACCGGATGATTGCAGCCAGACGGGAACAGAAGAAGACGGAGGAGACGGGTGATACTGGGACTGGGAAGCGATCTGATTGAGATTGCCCGCGTAGAGAAAGCGGCGCGGCAGAAACGGTTCCTCACGCGCACTTTTACAGAGGAGGAACGGCGGCAGTCGGGGGAAAACATGGCTTTTCTCGCCGGCTGTTTTGCTGTCAAAGAGGCAGTTGTGAAATGTTTTGGCACCGGCTTTCGCGGAATTGAACCGGCGGAAATTGAAGTGCTGCGGGACAAGCTTGGAAAGCCCTATGTGCGGCTTTTTGGCAGTGCAGCCGCGCAGTGTGCGGCGCTCGGCGGAACAACGCCGCTGGTCAGTATCAGCAATACAAAGACGCATGCGATGGCAGTCGCTGTGCTGGAACGGGGCGGCGGAGGAGAACCAGAATGAGAAGGGAAACAGACGGCATACAGGTGCTTGAGGAGAGCGACTTAAGCCGAATTCCGGCGAGACAGCGGGTTTCCAATAAGGGGACGTATGGCCCGCTGCTCTGCATTGCAGGGAGCGAGGGCATGGCAGGCGCTGCCTATCTTGCAGCACTCGCTGCCTATCGGAGCGGTGCAGGCTTGGTGCGCATTCTGACACCGGAGGTGAATCGCTCGGTGCTGCAAATCCAGTTGCCAGAGGCCATTGTGGAAAGTTATGATTTAGAGACAGAGACATTGACAGCGGAAAATCCCGGCGAACAGTTTCTCTTGCAGCGGCAGGGCAGCATCACAGTCTCGGAAGAGGAAGAACCGGATAGGGTTGCGCGGGATCAGCGCCTGCCGCTTTCTGTTGACCGGCTTGAAGAGTTGCTTGCTTCGAGCAAGGCAGTTGTGCTGGGACCCGGGCTCGGGCAGTCGGAGGTCGCGGCAGTCTTGGTCAAAGAGACGCTCTCGCGCTGCGAAATTCCCATCGTGGTTGATGCGGACGCGCTGAATTTGATTGCGCGCCGTCCTTCTCTTTTGGCCTGTCGGAAGAGCAACTGGATTTTCACACCGCACCCTGGCGAGATGTCCCGGCTCACGGAACATGAGATTCCGGAAATTCTCTGCGAGAGCCGTGCGATTGCAGAGGCATATCGCGACCACTACGGCGTGACGGTCTGCCTGAAGACGTCGGAGAGCATCATTGCGCTTGCAAAGAGCGATCAAACCTATCGGAATGAGAGCGGAACACCGGCGCTTGCAAAAGCGGGGAGCGGCGATGTGCTGAGCGGCATCATTGCGGGACTTCTCTGCCTCGGCATGCCGCCCGGTGAGGCGGCGGTCTATGGCGCCTACCTGCACGGGCGCGCCGGTCAGGTTGCTGCGGAAAAATTTTCGCTGCACGGGATCCTCGCGCGAGACATTGCCGATGCGGTTCCGACTGTGATGCGAGCCGCGCAGGCAATCGGATTGGAAGACACAGGAGAGGAGTGAGTGGAATTGCAGCAGGAAGAGAGAAAAGAGCGCCGCGTCTATGCAACCATCAGCAAGGCTGCGCTCTGCCATAACATGGAGGCCATGCAGGCGGCGCTGCCTGCTGGCGTCAAACTGGCGGGTGTCGTAAAGGCGG
>CALLVJ010000083.1 GCA_938010625.1 uncultured Stomatobaculum sp.
AGTTCTGCAGAACACTTGCCATAGTCCGGCAGATAGAGAATCGGATCATAGCCAAAGCCATTTTCTCCTGCCGGAGCCTCAGCAATCTGCCCCTCCATATGCGCCTCCGTGCACAGACGGGTTCCATCGGGGAGGATGCAGGCAATCGCTGCAGTAAAGCGTGCGCTCCGCGCCGCTCCCTCCACACCTTTCAGACGGTCAATCAGCTCTGCATTCTTCCTTTCATAGGAAGTATCACGCCCAAGCCAGCGCGCCGTGTAGATGCCCGGTTCGCCGCCTAAGTAATCGACCGAGAGCCCCGAATCATCTGCCATCACAATCGCATCCGGGCAAAGCGCATGCACAGCTTCCGCCTTAATAAAGGCGTTTTCGACAAAACTCCTGCCATTCTCCTCCGGCTCCGAGACAAGGCCTGCCTCTTTGAGCGATTTCATCCTGATCGGGAGATCTGCCAAAATTTCGCGGATCTCCCGCATCTTGTTCTCATTTCCCGTCGCGAAAATAATCTCCCGCATCTCACTCTCCTCTGTTCTCTGTGCTTCTCGTCCGCTTCGGCGGCTTCTTCCCGAGAAACTGGTAGAAATAAGTCTTCATCATGCCGTTATAAATTTTCCGGTTCTTGTCTGCCTTTCTACCAATGCACTTCTCCGCGTCCGGAAACGCTGTAATCAGATAGAGCGACCAGTCCTGCAGGGCGCGGAAGCGCTCCCCGAGCGTGCGGTAAAGCGCTGCGATCTCAGCCTCTTCCCCGCTCCCGCCCATGAGGCGCGCACCGTAGGGCGGATTGGTCACGATGAAGCCATACTTCTTCGCATGACTGAACTGTGCGACATCCCTCTCCTGAAAGTGAATCAGCTGCTCGACACCTGCCTGCTCTGCATTGATTTTTGCGCGGCGGATGATATTGCCGTCGATGTCATAGCCCTGGAGATCGGTCTCCGGTTTCGGAAGCAGGAGTTCCTGCGCCTCATCAAAACTCTGGTACCAGACTTTCTTCGGAACCAGATGCTCCCAAGTCTGGCTCAAGAATTCGCGGTTCATCCCCGGCGCCATATTGGCCGCCATCATCGCTGCCTCAATTAAGAAGGTCCCGCTGCCGCAGAACGGATCCGCGAGAATGCGATCGGCGTGCCAGGGCGTCAGGAGCAAAAGTGCCGCCGCAAGTGTCTCGGTGATCGGTGCGCGCGCCGTTTCCGTGCGATAGCCGCGCTTATGCAGCGACACGCCGCTCGTATCGAGCGAAACTGTCACGATGTCCTTCTGAACGCTCACGCGGAAAGGAAGGCGCTCTCCGTTCTCAAGGAAGGGCACAGCGCCATAGTAGCGCTCCATGGAGCGCACCATCGCCTTCTTCATGACTGACTGAATGTCTGAGGGCGAAAAGAGCTTGGAGTCCACTGAAGTCGCCTTTGCGACCCAGAACTTACCGTCCTTCGGGAGGAAGTCACCGAAGGGCAGCGCGAGCGTACCCTGAAACAGCTCCTCATAAC
>CALLVJ010000084.1 GCA_938010625.1 uncultured Stomatobaculum sp.
GTAGCGGAGTTTCTTTTTGACGACTGGATAGTCCGGCGCGAGTTTCTCCAGAATATCAGCCGCGGTCGAATAACCGCTCTTCGTCTTTTTGCCGTAGGGAAGTTTCATCTTTTCGAATAAAATTTCCCCGAGCTGTTTCGGCGAGTTCAGATTGAAGCTCTCGCCGGTCTCTGCAAAAATCTCTGCCTCAATCCGGTGAATCTCAGTCTCCAGCTCTTCAGAAAATTCCCTTAGCTTGCCGGCATCGACCGCGACGCCAGTCTCTTCCATCTCGGCGAGCATGAAAATGAGTGGGCGCTCAATCGTCTCATACAGAGCCTCCATGCCAAGCTCTCTTACCTTGTTGCAAAGCGGCTGCCGCGCCATAAAGGCGACATAGCCCGCATAGGCAGCTGCGGCGACAGCATCCTCTTTTGCGCTTGGCAATAACAGAGATAAGTAGTCGCGCGCGAGATCCTCGCTCTGGTAGCTCTCCTTTAACGGATTCACGAGATAGGCGAGCACGCCGAGATCATCGACATTTTCCCGCTCTTCCGTGCCTACCTCTCTGATCAGTTCTTTGAGCGAGAGCGCTGCGAGATGTCCTCCGCGCTGAAACAGTTTTTGTAGCAATGCCTGCTCATCCGCCGCTGCCAGAACCAGTCCTTCACCAGTTCCGGCGAGCACTTTCATTTTTTCACACTCCAGTTCTTCTGGTTCGCGCCGGTAGAGAAGCACAGCCTCTTCCTCCCGGAAGCAGAGCGAAAACAACAGCTCGTCCCGCGCAAGACCGAGCTGCGGGGCCTCTGCTGCCTGCTGCAAAACTTCCGCGAGCTCCGCCTCACTCTGCAAAAGACGTAGCTTTGGTTTATGCTGCGCGCGCATATTTTCCCGCTGAACTTCGCTCCCGAAATGCTTTAAGAGCGAGCGGAACTCGAGGCGCTGAATCTGCTCGTAGGCTGCCGCCGTATAGATTTCCCCGAGCTTCAGCGAAGGAAGCTCTATCGTGAGCGGCGCATTGAGACAGATCGTCGCGAGCCACTTGGAAAACACCGCGTCCTCAAAGTGTTCCTCGAGTGCCTTTTTGGCGCGCGGCGGTTTCACCTCATCCAGATGTTCTTTCAGATTCTCGATCGAATGCCAACGCTGAATCAGCGACGTCGCCGTCTTCTCGCCGATTGACGGAACGCCCGGGATGTTGTCGGAGGTATCGCCCATCAATGCTTTCACATCAATGAATTCCTCTGGCGTGACACCATAGGTCTCTTTGACTGCCGCAGGCGTAAAATTCAAAATTTCGGTCTTGCCGCGGCTGGTCTTTGGCAGGCGGATCAGAATGTGCTGATCCGCAAGTTGTAAGAGATCCCGATCGCCGGACACCACTGTGACCGCATATCCCTCCCGCTGGCAGCGCTTTGCGAGGGTTCCGATCACATCGTCCGCCTCAAAGCCCTCGAGCGAAACCGTCTGAATGTGCATGGCGCTAAGGAGCTCTTTTAAGAGCGGCACCTGTTCCCGCAGTTCTTCCGGCATCGGCTTCCGGGTTCCCTTGTACGCCGCATAGCGCTCGTGGCGGAAGGTCGGCGCAGGCAGGTCAAACGCGACCGCAAGATAGTCCGCCTGCTCTTCCTCCAGAAGTTTTAACAGGATATTCAAAAAGCCATAGATCGCATTCGTGTGCAGGCCCGCCGAATTTGTGAGTTCCGGCACGCCGTAAAACGCGCGATTCAGAATGCTGTGGCCGTCAATCAATACAACTTTCTTTTGTGCTTCCAATCCGTTTTCTCCTCTTTCAGCCCGCATGCCAGTATAAAATGCGGAGCAATAAAAGTCCTGCGACTGTGACGCCGGCACTGGTCAGCGCATCCATCACATAGCGCAGGATTTTTCGAAGTCGCGCGCGGCGAAGTCGCAGAAATTCGTAGCGCAACTCCCGATTCATGGCTCTCGTCCCGTCGAAGTCGTCGCTGTCCGTGTCGAGAACGCGCAGCCCCTCCAGCAGGAAAAAATTCGTCTCAAGCTCCCGGCGGCAGTCACTGCAACAGCGGATGTGCTCTAAAAAGTCAGCTGTCTCCTCCTCTGTGAGTTCCCGGATCAGATAGGGATAGGCCCGGAATTTTCCGGGCTGCGAAATCCTCGCAGGACTGTAGCTTCCCATATCCTGATCGGCCCGTTTAAGGAGCGGCAGAAAGCGGGTGGGCGGAAGCTCCGCCCCGGCCTTCACCCAAAAGCCGAACCAATACTCCTGATACTTCGACTGGTCCACCGAGAAATCCGGATAGTCCGGCATGGCCATGAGTCCCGGCTCC
>CALLVJ010000085.1 GCA_938010625.1 uncultured Stomatobaculum sp.
AAATACACAAAAAAAGAGGCAGATCACGTGATCTGCCTCTTTTTTTGTGTATTTTCTTCTTCCATCTCCATAAAAGCGCCGTAAATCGCTGACATCTCAGCTGTACCGACTCTTTCCATTAATTCTGATTCTAGTTTGCTGTGCCGCGCGCTGCGTCACTCTGTGCTGTATCGCTCCACAAAACGCTGTATGCGCCCCATGGCCTCGCGGAGCTGTTCCAGCGAATACGCATACGAAATACGGACAAACCCCTCGCCGCTCTGTCCAAAAGCAGTTCCCGGCACCACGGCGACCTTCTCCCTGGTCAGGAGCTTTGTGCAGAACTCCTCCGAGCTCATGCCGAATTTCGAAATGTTCGGAAAAATATAAAACGCGCCCTCCGGCTCAAAACAAGGGATGCGCATCTCCTCGAGCCGCTTTAAGAGATAGCGGCGGCGCTGATTATACGCCTCCCGCATGCGCACAATCTCCTCGTCACAGTCGCGGAGCGCTGCGACTGCTGCATACTGGCTCGTGGTCGGCGCACACATGATCGCATACTGGTGCACCTTAATCATCTGGCGAAGTATCGGCTCCGGGCCACAGGCGTAACCCAGACGCCAGCCTGTCATCGCATAGGCCTTCGAGAAGCCATTGATCAGGACAGTTCTCTCCCGCATACCCGGAATTTGAATGATCGAGGCAGGTGCCTCGCCGTTATAGGTGAGCTCGGTATAAATTTCATCCGAGACCACATAGAGATCATGCCGAATCACGACTTTGGCAATCGCCCCAAGCTCTTTCCGGGTCATAATTGAGCCGGTCGGATTGTTCGGAAACGGCAGCACCAGGAATTTCGTGCGCTCTGTGATAGCTTTCTCGAGATCCTCAGGCATCAGCTTGAAGCGATCCCTTTCTTTCAGTTCCACAATGACCGGAATACCGTCTGCAAGGCGCACACAGGGCTCGTAGGAGACATAACTCGGCTGCGGGATAATGACTTCGTCGCCGGGATTTACCATTGCGCGGCAGGCAAGATCTATACCCTCTGAACCGCCGACTGTCACCGTGATCTCGCTGAGTGGCTCATAGGAGACGCCAAAGCGGCGATAGAGGTAACGCGCAATTTCCTCGCGGAGTTCATTGAGACCTGCATTGCTCGTATAAAAGGTGCGGCCGCGCTCCAACGAGTAAATCCCCTCTTCCCGAATGGGCCAGGGCGTGTCAAAGTCCGGCTCGCCGACGCCGAGAGAAATCGCGCCCTCCATTGTGCGGACAATGTCAAAAAACTTCCGGATGCCAGAAGGCTGCAGGGCGACAGTTTTCCTTGCCAAAATTTCGTTGATATCTCTCATGCCATGAACAACTGCCTTTCATCTTCTTTCTTCACTTCCATCTCCGTGCCGTGGTCCTTATATTTTTTCAGCACAAAGTGTGTCGAAGTGCCCGTCACCGACTCAAGAGGTGCCAGCCGCTCGGAGACAAAAAGCGCGACCTCCCGCATCGTTTTTCCCTCAAGGAGAACCATGAAGTCAAAGGCGCCGCTCATCAGGTAGACCGAATCCACCTCGTTGTACTGATAAATGCGCTCTGCAATGCGGTCATAGCCCATGCCGCGCTGCGGGGTCACATTGACCTCAATCAGCGCTTCCACGCGCTCATTGCTCGTATTCTCCCAGTTGATCAAGGTATGATAGCCGCGGATCACATTTTCCCTCTCCATATCCGCAATCTCATTCGCGACAGCCACTTCGCTCTCGCCGAGCAACATCGCGAGCTCGTGGATGTCGATACGCGCATTCTTCTCGAGAACCGCGAGGATTTTTTCACGCATCTGTTGTCCTTTCTGTCTCAAAAACTTCTGCTTCCAAGGTAATACCCCTTTCCGGGCGGTTGATGTATTCGCGCTCGGTCTTGTCGACCACGCACTTGTCAAGCCCCGGCACAAAGCGGCCAATGCAGGCCGCCGGAATGCCTGCGGCGCGAAGTCTCTGCACGAGACTGTCGCTGTGCGCCGTCAAAAACAGCACACCAACTGTATCCATGCGGTAGGGATTCCTGCCGAGTGCCTCCGCGACGGCAATGGTCTCCGGGCGCACCGGAACAGCACGCAGTCGGATTTCAACCCCCGACTTTCTCATAACTGCCGCAAGATAAACAGCGGCGAGAATGCCGCCCCTGCCATAGGGCAGGCAGATGGTCTCCGCCTCCACAGTGTTTCCCAGCTGCATCGCCGTTTTCTGCACTGCTCTCTCCGCTTCCAGCCGCTGAATCACCGCGGCAAGGCTTCGAACATGTATTCTGTTTTCAAGCCCGCATTCTCTCAAAAGTCTCACTGTCTCTGCATTTCCTGCGGAACCAGCTGCAACGAGCTCAGGAAAACACTCGGTCAATGCAGGAAAGCGCTGAGACCGGCAGCTGCCATGCCGAGCACCATGGAGGCACAGAGAAGCACTGCCACAATCATTGCCACCACTCTACGACGTTTATCTTTCATCTTCTTCACCTCAGTCTCTGCGGCCTGCGCCGCTGAATTTCACTTTACTATAGTCCCTCTTTTCGCCTTCGGCAAGCGAAAACTCAGACAATAATCCGGAGCTTCCGCCCTGTCTTGGTATACTGATAGTAGCGCACGCCCGCCGCATTCAGCATACGCTTGCTCGCGCGAACTGCCGCGGTGTCGCCGTACTTGTCCTCGCCATAAATTAATGTCCGGATTCCGCTCTGAATAATCGCCTTCGCGCACTCGTTGCAGGGAAACAGGGTCACATAGAGTTTGCTCCCCTCAAGTGAACCGCCGCGGTAATTCAGGATCGCATTCAACTCGCTGTGTGTCGCATAAAAGTACTTCGCGCAGTAAGGGTCATCCTGCTCGTGCTCCTTGCCCCAGGGGAACTCATCGTCCGAACAGCCGCGCGGAAATCCATTGTAGCCCATCGAGAGAATCTTGTTGTCCTCGCTCACAATACAGGCACCCACCTGGGTGTTCGGATCCTTCGAGCGGAGCGCCGAGAGATAGGCGACTCCCATGAAATATTCATCCCAGCTGATATAGTCCTCGCGCTTTCCTGTCATCTCTCCTCCTCGTCTGCGTGCAGCCAGCGGTGGCCTGCTGCCTTGTTCATGCGGTTCATAATCGCGAGCCCCACGCCGCTCTCCGGGAAGGCCTCGGCATAGATCAGATCAACCCCACGGTCATCCATCTCGCGAAGCGCCGCAAAGAGATTGTGGGCGATCTCCGCCGGTTTTGTGCGCGCTCCGAGGCAGAAAATGGTCTCTGCATGATAAGACGCTGCATTCTCCGCGCTCGCGAGTATGCCGATCTTTTTGCCGTCCGCCTTTGCCGCGGCGGCGCAGGCATTGATCTTACGGATGACCGCCTCCCGCGTCCCATCGACTAGAAACATCTCGGCGCGCGGCGCATAGTGGCGGTACTTCATACCGGGTGCCTTGGGGTGCATACCCGGAGAGAGAGGCTTCGTGAGCACCGGATCCAGCTGCACGGTGCCGAGCACTCCCTCAAGCATCTCGAGTGTAATGGCGCCCGGGCGGAGCAGCGCCGGCACACTGCCGGTCAGATCCACAATCGTCGACTCAAGCCCCACGGCGACCGCACCGCCGTCCAGTATCATGTCGATTTTGCCGCCGAGATCCTCTTTCACATGGCGCGCCTCGGTCGGACTGGGGCGCCCCGAGGTGTTTGCCGAGGGCGCCGCAATCGGCAGCTCCGCCGCCTGGATCAGTGCTCTCGCATTCTTGTCGCGCGGCAGACGGATTGCAACCGTATTGAGACCGCCGCTTGTCTCCCGCGGCACAAGCTCACTCTTTTGCAGAATCATAGTGAGCGGTCCCGGCCAAAACGCCTCCGCAAGCCGCCAGGCACTCTCCGGAATATCCCGCACCAGGGGGCGCATCTCTTCGGCGTGCGCAATGTGAACAATCAGCGGATTGTCGCTTGGGCGCCCTTTTGCCGCATAGATTTTCTCTGCTGCCGCAGGCGAGAGCGCATTGCCACCGAGCCCATAGACTGTCTCGGTCGGAAAGGCGACGAGACCGCCCGCGCGCAAAATTTCACCGGCGCGCGCTATCGCTTCCGCACGCTCCGCCGCGCTCCCGGTCAGCAAACCGCATACTGTCTCCATTGTCAGCGCTGTCCTTCCTGCTCCTTGAGAACATGGCTCAGGCGCTTGTAGAGGAGAATGGTCAATCCCATATCAAGACTTCCCTTCAAAAAATTTAGCGGTGCAACTGCATAGAGCGCCATGGTCTCCACACTCACTATGTGTGGGTTGACTTTGGTCCCCATCTGAATGATGGTATTGAGCGGCATGCCATAGAGCTCTGCAAACTTCGGGAGCAGGTAAATTGCATTGAAGAAAGAGCCAAAGATCGTCATGCAGATCACGCCGAGCGCGCAGGCGATGAAAGCCTGGCGCTTGGTCTTCTTCTCAAGATAAAAAATGCCCGCCGGCAGAACCAGTGCAGCGCCCACTGCAAAATTTGCGAGCTCGCCGACAAACGCAGTCGAAGTGGATTTGAAGACGAGCTTCAGCAAAATTTTCACGAACTCTGCCATCACGCCCGCGACCGGACCATAGGCAAAGCTCAGAATCAGAATCGGGAGCTCCGAGATGTCAATCTTATAAAACGGCGGCGCAAAGGGTACCGGCACTTCAAACATCATCAGCACTGCCGCAGCCGCCGAGAAGAGACCAATCATTGCCATCTTGCGGGTGCTCAGAATGCGCTTTTTCTGGCCTCTTCGCCGCTGGATTCGCTTCTCAATCGCATAGGCGACAAAAAAGCAGAGAAGGATGACCAACAAAAACTCCCCGACAAAAATCAAATTTTCTGCTATTTTCTGACCCAAATTTCCCATCATTGATTGATAATCCCCCATATGTCTGTTGTCTCCAGACCGAGACGCCACACCGCAATGCCCGCGGGGTCCTTGGCCCGTATCACTTCCATCCTGGTC
>CALLVJ010000086.1 GCA_938010625.1 uncultured Stomatobaculum sp.
AAGGTGCGACAGCTGCGCGACGAGGGCGTGTTCCTTCGCCTGGAACTCGTAGGCCCCATCGCCGACAAGAGCATCGATGCGGCGCACTCCGGAACCGATCGAGCCTTCCCCGAGCAGGGTGATGCGTCCGATGTGGCCGGTCGTGGGAACGTGGGTACCACCGCACAGCTCCCGGTCGAATCCGTCGCCGATCGTGACGACCCGTACGCGGGAACCGTACTTCTCGCCGAAGAGCGCCCTGGCGCCCTCCTTCTTCGCATCGTCAATATTCATGACGCGAGTTTCGACCGGATGTGCCGCCTGAATCTCGCGGTTCACAAGCTGCTCGACCTTCTGGATCTCCCCGGGTGTGAGCGCCGCAAAGTGCGTGAAGTCAAAGCGCAGTCTGTCCGCGCTCACAAAACTGCCCGCCTGGTTCACATGGTTGCCGAGCACCTCGCGGAGCGCCTCGTGAAGCAGATGCGTGCCGGAGTGATTCCTTGCCGTATTCTCGCGGTTTGCGGCATCGACCGTCAGCGTCACAGTCTCGCCGACCTGGAACATGCCGGAGAGCACTTTTCCGGTGTGACCAACCTTGCCGCCCTTTAAGTGGATCGTATCGCGCACTTCAAAGCGGTTATTTCCCGCTGCAATCACGCCGACATCGCCCTGCTGGCCGCCCATGGTCGCGTAGAATGGCGTTTTGTCGGTCACAATCGTGCCCTCATCGCCCTCGGCGAGCGCCTCAGTCAGGGAAGTCGCATCCTCCTCGCTCTCGTCGGGGAGAATGCGGACCATCGCGGTGATCCTGCCCTGATCGGTCAGCTGCTCATAGCCGGTGAACTCGGTTGTGAGCTTCGGATCAATCTGCTGGTAGGCAGTCTGTGCCTCGCCCATGTAGTTCGTGGTCTTTCTCGCCTTCCGCGCTGTCTCGCGCTGCACCTGCATGGCGCGCTGGAAGCCCGCCTCATCGACCGTAAAACCTCGCTCTGCGAGAATCTCCCGCGTCAAATCGAGCGGGAAGCCGTATGTGTCATAGAGCTTAAAGGCGTCATCACCGGAGAGCTCGGTCTTCTTCTCTTTCGAAAGTGCCTCCTCGAGTTCCGCGAGAATCGAGAGCCCCTGGTCAATCGTGCGGTTGAACTTCGCCTCTTCCTCGGTCAAAACCTTTAAGATCATCTCTCGCTTTTCCTCGAGCTCCGGATAGCCGTCCTTCGAGGAGGAAATCACGGTCTCGGCGAGCTTGCCGAGGAAAGCCCCTTCAATGCCGAGAAGTCTGCCGTGGCGCGCTGCGCGGCGCAGAAGCCTCCGGAGCACATAGCCCCTGCCCTCATTGCTCGGCATGATGCCGTCCGAGATCATAAACGTGCAGGAGCGCACATGGTCGGTGATCACGCGGAGCGAGACATCCTTCTTCTCATCCTCTTTGTAACGCGTTCCCGCAAGTTTCGCCGCCTCATCGAGCAGCGCGCGAATCGTATCGACCTCGAAAATGGACTCGACGTCCTGCACGACAACCGCGAGGCGCTCAAGTCCCATGCCAGTGTCAATATTCTTCTGTTTGAGCTCAGTGTAGTGCCCGTGGCCGTCGTTGTTGAACTGGCTGAACACGTTGTTCCAGACTTCCATAAAGCGGTCGCCCTCGCCGCCCATCACGTCCTCGGGACCGCTTCCATAGACTTCGCCGCGATCATAATAAATCTCGGAGCAGGGGCCGCAGGGACCGGAGCCGTGCTCCCAAAAGTTATCGGCCTTTCCAAAGCGGTAAATGCGCTCAGGCGCGATGCCAATCTCGTCCCTCCAGATATTGAACGCCTCATCATCCTCCTCGTAGACCGAAGGATACAGTCTGTCCGGCGCAAGTCCGACGACTTCTGTCAGAAACTCCCAGCTCCAGTGAATCGCCTCGCGCTTAAAATAATCGCCAAATGAAAAATTTCCGAGCATTTCGAAGAAGGTGCCGTGGCGCGCAGTCTTGCCGACATTGTCAATGTCGCCCGTGCGGATACACTTCTGGCAGGTCGTCACACGGCGGCGCGGCGGAATTTCCTGGCCGGTGAAGTAAGGCTTTAACGGCGCCATGCCGGAGTTGATGAGCAAGAGGCTGTTGTCATTGTGCGGCACCAGACTGAAGCTCTTCAGAATCAGATGTCCCTTGCTCTCAAAAAATTCAAGATACATTTTGCGGAGCTCATTCACTCCGTATTTCTTTGCAATCATTGCACTGCCCCTCTGTTCTGATAGTTTTTCTGACACTCTATTCTAGCTGCAAAGCGCTGTTCTGTAAATCTGCTTTGTGCGCGCACTCACGGCAGCTTGTCTTTATACTGTTCCAACAAGGCGTAGGCGCGGGCGCGCGTATTTTCCGCCTGTTCCTGCGCGGAAAGCACCTTGCCGCTCTCGCCCGGCAAGTCACGCTTTCTGCGCCACTCCTGCTGATCTTTCGTAAACACAGCCGCTTCCTGCTCGCTGAGGACTGCAGGGAGCACCTGGCAGAGCGCATTGAGCTGCGTCTCCCAATAACGGAATTCTGCCGTGGCAAAACGCTCCTCGCTGTCTGTGCGGCTGTCCCTCTTTGCCTTTTCGCGGAGTATCGCGATGGTCTTGTCGGTCTCCTCAAACTTCTCCCGGAAGTCCCGATAGCTCTGTCCCGCGCTTTCCGCCAAAGCTGTTGTCTCTGTGGCAGTCACTGCGGCAGCCCGCGCTGCTGCGGCGCGTCGCTTCTCGCGGAGCGCCGCCTCCAAGAGCAGGCTGAGCGCAATACCTGCAAACAGGACAAAGCAAAGGAGACGCCATCTTTCATGCCATCTCATGGATTTTGTCCTCCAAAAAAGCGCGGTGATCGGCCGCATCGGTCGCGAGCGCATCACATCTCTCATTCTCCGGATGCCCGGCATGTCCCTTGACCCAGCAAAAGCGCACAGTGTGCGGCTTCATCGCCTTTAAGAGGCGCTTCCAGAGATCAATATTTTTGACAGGCTCATTTTTCCCCCGGATCCAGTTTCTCTTCTGCCAGCTGTCAATCCAGCGCTGGTTGAACGCATCGACCAGATAGCGGGAATCCGAGTAAACCGTCACCTCACAGGGGCGCGTCAGCGCCTCCAGTCCGACAATACAGCCGAGGAGCTCCATGCGGTTGTTGGTGCTCTTTTTGAATCCCGCCGAGAGCTCTTTCTCGTGTTTCTGCCCGCTGCCATCTATAACCTGCAGGATGGTACCGTAGCCCGCAGGTCCCTCAGGATTGCCGCGCGCTGCCCCGTCCGAAAATAGGTTTACGCTCGTCACAGTACTCCTCCTGCTGCCTTATTCGCTGAGGTAAGCGCTCTTCACCTCGGCGTTGTGTAAGAGATCCTCTGCCGTGCCGGAAATGCGTATGGTGCCCGTCTCAAGCACATAAGCGCGGTTTGCAATCGAGAGCGCCTTCTTTGCGTTCTGCTCAACCAGGAGCACTGTGGTGCCGCTCTCGTGAATGGATCTGATGATATCAAAGATCTCATTCACATAGATCGGCGAAAGTCCCATCGAGGGCTCGTCGAGCACCAGCATCTCCGGCTTGCTCATCAGAGCTCTTCCCATCGCAAGCATCTGCTGCTCACCGCCGGAGAGCGTCCCCGCGAGCTGATTTTTCCGCTCCGCAAGGCGCGGAAAGCGGCGGTAAATTTCGCGAAGGGTCTCTGCCTTTTCTTCCTTGCTGTGCCGCGTATAGGCGCCGAGTTCCAGATTCTGCAAGACTGAAAGCTGGGAAAAGACTCTTCTGCCCTCCGGCACATGGGCGAGGCCGCGCTGCACCAGTTTATAGCCCGGCACATGGGTGATATTCTGTCCGTTGTATATGACCTCACCGCCGGAAGAAGGCAGGAGGCCTGTAATGGTATGAAGCGTCGTAGTCTTGCCGGCGCCATTTGCGCCAATCAGGGTCACAATCTCGCCGCGCTTTACCTCAAACGAGATGCCGCGGATTGCATGTATCATACCGTAATAGACATGTAAATCTGTCACTTTGAGCAATTCGTCCATATGCCCTCCTCACTCGCCGAGGTAAGCCTTCACGACCTCTGGGTCGTGCAGCACTTCCTGTGTTTCGCCCTGTTTCAGCACCTTGCCGAAGTTCAGCACCGTAAGGCGCTCGCAGATGCCGGAGACCAGTTTCATGTCGTGCTCAATCAGAAGGATCGTCATATGGAAGCGCTTCTGCACAAGCTGTATGGTCTCCATGAGCTCTGCCGTCTC
Organism: uncultured Stomatobaculum sp.; assembly: GCA_938010625.1. Taxonomy (GTDB): domain Bacteria; phylum Bacillota; class Clostridia; order Lachnospirales; family Lachnospiraceae; genus Moryella. Next base: position 4,210 of record CALLVJ010000086.1, read on the forward strand.
GTTCGGGTTCATACCTGCCGCCGGCTCATCAAGGAGCAGGAGCTTCGGTTCAGTCGCAAGCGCGCGCGCTATCTCAAGCTTCCGCTGAGAGCCGTAGGGCAGGTTCTTTGCCCGTGTATCCGCGAGTTTCTCGAGATGAAAGACTTCAAGCAGCTCTATCGCGCGGCAGTTCATCTCCCGCTCCTGTGCGCGAAAGCGCGGCAGGCGGAGGATCCCCTCCAAGGTCGAATATGGATAGTGATTGTGAAGACCCGCCTTTACATTGTCGAGCACCGAGAGATTCGAGAAAAGGCGAATATTCTGAAAGGTTCGCGCGATGCCCGCCTGGTTGATCTCAATAATTGACTTGCCAGTCAGTTCCCTTCCGCCGAGGCGGATGCTGCCCTTGTCCGGGCGGTATACGCCGGTCAAAAGGTTAAAGATGGTCGTCTTGCCGGCGCCATTCGGGCCAATCAGACCCGAGAGTTCATTCTCCTCCAAGGTGAGCGAGAAATTGTCAACCGCCTTCAAGCCACCGAAGGAGATGCCGATATTTTTTACTTCTAACATTGCCATGGTATCGCCTCCTTATGACTGCTTGCCGGGCTTCCGAAAACCGGACAGAAGCCGCTCCCGGTACTGAATGAACGAAGGGGCCGAGGTAAAAAGCATCATCAAAATCAGAACCACTGCATAAATCAGCATGCGGAAGTCGCTGAGTCCGCGCAGCAGTTCAGGCAGTGCAGTCAGAACCACTGCGGCAATCACAGAGCCGCGCATATTGCCGATGCCGCCCATCACGACAAAGACCAGAATCGAAATCGACATGTTATAGCCGAAGTTCTTCGGCAGCGCCTGTAATGTGCTCAGATTGTGCGCATAGAGCACGCCGCCCACACCGGCGAGTGCCGCCGAAATCGTAAAGGCGAGGAGCTTGTAGCGCGTCACATGGAGGCCGACTGCCTTCGCCGCAATTTCATTGTCGCGAAT
>CALLVJ010000087.1 GCA_938010625.1 uncultured Stomatobaculum sp.
CCTGAAGGTCTCGCTGCTCGAAGAAAAGCTGAGTTCTCTTGCACAGACCATGGCGCTTCGAGAGCGCTTTCGAGAAGAAGCAGACCAGGAGGGCAGACAACAACAGAAGGGGGGAAATCATGAATCAGAATAAAGAAAACGCCGTGTGGACGCTGCCGTTTTTTCTCGGAGGTATTTTTCTGGTTGTGCTCTGCGGCTTCTATGGCGCCATCTCGGCGCTTGACGCAGCGGCACAATTTGGGGACAATCTCCTCTTTGTGCTCTATGAGCTCCTGTTCCCGGCATCGGTGATCACAGTGCTGTTTGCTGCGCTGCTCTGGAGCCGGAAGAGCAATCGAACCTACCGCGCCTATGCCTTTTCGGCGATGGTGCTCGGCGTCTTGTATCTCGCAGTGATGCCGGGGCTCTCGGCGCCCGACGAGCTGAGCCACTACAGCACTGCCTATCGCATTTCTTCGAACATGATGCTCGAGGATCCGCTGATTCGCCCGGCAGGGCTCACGGCGGTCCGCGCCTCCGACTATCCGCTCGAAGATATGAATGGCGTCAAGACGCCTACCATTCCGGACGATGAGGAACCCACGCCGGAGGTACTCGGCAACCCGGTCAAGATGACAACTTACCGCGCGGTCAGAGACTGGGATAGGCGCTATGCCTTTTCGGAGAAACCTGTCGCTTCGTCGATTCCGGACGTACACACGACGCCTGTCTTTTATCTGCCGCAGGCAGTTGGATTCTCCCTGGCACGCGCGCTTGGTCTTGGCAGCATGGGACTTTTGTTCCTCGGAAAGTTCTTAAATCTCTGCTGCTATGTCGCATTGACAGCCCTTGCGGTCAGAACGACGCCGCTTGGCAAGAGCTGGTTTGCAGCGGCGGGACTTTTGCCGATGAGTTTAAGCCTCGCAGCTTCGCTCTCCTATGATGCCGGTCTGATTGGCACCGTGTTTCTTTTCACAGCGCTCATTTTCAAGCTCGCCTACGGCTCCGAGGAAATTCGCGCGCGGGAACTGATAGCGCTCTGTATTCTTGCGGCGCTCTTTGGCCCCTGCAAACTGGTCTATGCGCCGCTCATCTTTCTGCTCTGGATTGTGCCGTCGCGCGTCTTCGGCGGCTTTGGGAAAAAGCTGCTCTGCTTCCTGATTCTCGCGCTCTCGCTGGTCGCAGCG
>CALLVJ010000088.1 GCA_938010625.1 uncultured Stomatobaculum sp.
ACCCGCCGCTCCCGGAGTAAGACCGGAAGAATGGCATCCTTCTTCCCGTGCAGGCGGAGATCCGGCACAGCCTCTGCCGAGAAGCCAAGGCGCGCGGCGAAATAGCTCTTCGACGAGATGCCTGGAAAGACCACCGGTTCCGCCTGCCCTGCGCCCAGAAGGGCGCGCCGGAGCTTCTTCGTAACTGAGAAAAAGCCCGTGTCCCCGCTGCCGAGCAGCACAATGCGTTTTACCCGGCTCTCTGCCACAAGGCGCGCAATCTCCTCTGCCTTGTAGCTCTCTGCCATCGGCGGCACCGCCCGCCCCGCTGCCTCAAAGAGCTGTTTTGCAAAAGCAGTCATCCGGGATGCGCCGAGCAGGAACTCTGCACGCAGAATAGCTGCCTGCGCCTCTCCTGTCAGTAAGTCCGGATCTCCGGGGCCAATGCCGACAATCGCAATGTTCTCGCATCTTTTCTGCAGCGCCTGCGCCGGGGAAACCCTTGCTGCCGCTGCTTCTGCTGTCTGTGCGTCGGATGTCGTGCGCCCCGGAAAGCGCTCTCTGAGCAGCGCCTTGATTTCTGCAAGAGAATAACCGTCCCGCTCTCCGGGGCGCCGAATCGCGACCAGGCAGACGCCAAGATCTTCGGCAGCGCGCAGCTTTTCGAGATAACCGCCTGGTTTTCCGGACTGCTTGGTGACCAGAAAGCGCGCGGCAAAATGCTCAAGCAGTGCCTTATTCAGCGCGACAGAGCGAATTCCCTGCACCGCAATAATATGCGCGGGCTGAATTCCCGCCTCCGCAGCCTTTTGCAGTGCCTCTTCACTTGGCAGAATGCGGACTGTGAGCCGCTCGCGCGGCAGTGCCGCATAGGAGCTTAATTCCTTGCTTCCGGTCGCAAGGAAAACAGTTCCGTCCTGTTCCGCTAACCAGGCAGCCGCCTCCCGCTGACTGTCAAAGAGCTGAAACAACCCCCTTTTTCGCAGTCTCGCCTCGGCTTCTTCTGTCTCTGCTGCTTCGGTCTCGTCGCGCAGAATGCGATAGTAGCGAACGCCCGCCGCCTCTGCTGCCGCGCGAATATTCCTGGATACCTCAGTTGCAAACGGATGGGTGGCGTCCAACACCATGGAAAAAGCGCTCGCCTGAAACAGCGCCTTCATTGCCGCCGCGTCGAGCCGCCCATATTCTGCGGGCAAATTTTCCTCGCGGAGCAACGCCTCGCCATAGTCTGTCGCGACATGGCTTAACGCCGGAATTCCTGCCTGCTTTAGCCAGCTCGCGAGCTCTCTTCCCTCTGTCGTACCGCCAAAGAGCAGCACCTTGTTCTCCTGCTGATGTCTCATTGCTCTGTACTCCTTTGCATCAGCGCCCGCGCATTCTCACTCTCCGCGAGCACGCCGTTCTCCAGGGTATAAAATAAAATGCCGACTTCCAGCTCGCCCCGCGTCCGCACGGCGACCGCGCGCTCCATCGCGGCGAGCAGGCTCTTCGAAGTGGCCCGCAAAAATCCCGCTGCTTTTAACAGGCGCACAGCCTCTGTCGTGAGACCCGCCTGCAGGACAGCTGTCACCAGCGCTGGCGGTGCGCCCGCCTGAAAGGCGTGAATCGCAAGCAGTTCGAGACGGCAGTCTGCCTCGCGGGAGTGTGTATTCATAATGCCGCCCGCAAGTTTTACGAATTTGCCAATGTGCCCCGCGAGCAGAACTCCCTTTGCGCCGTACTGCACAGCGGCATCGAGGGTATCACCGACAAAATTGCTCATCACAACCGGATCTGCTGATGCGACGCCAAAGTGCTGCTCAAGGAAATGAAGTCCGTAACTCCCGGGCACCGCGAGTAGGCAATCCCGCGCCGTCAGATGAAATTTGACATCTGTCACGATGGTCTCGATGAGA
>CALLVJ010000089.1 GCA_938010625.1 uncultured Stomatobaculum sp.
TCTGAATCCGGCGTTTCAAAAGCTGCCCGAGAGCATCAAACGCGAGCTGCAGATTCTCTGTGTGAGCATCACAGAGGAGGCGGGCGGCATCCTGACGCTCGAGTTTGACGATGTAGGGAACCTGTTATTCAAGGCGAGTGCGGCGGATGGCGATTACCTCTTCGATGATATCGCGAGCGGCTTAAAGATTGGAAGAGCGCGCTTTGATCACCAGGAGCTTCTCGAGGAACTGGAGCTCTACTACCGCGTGGTCTTTCTCGGAGAAAAGATTTGAAGGTCGGTTCCCTCACCCTGCCGCACGGCCTGATGCTCGCCCCGATGGCAGGCGTCAGTGACCTGCCGTTTCGGATCCTCTGCCGGGAGCAGGGCGCAGAACTCGCTGTCACCGAGATGGTCAGCGCGAAAGCACTGCACTACAGGAACAAAGCGACAGAAGAGCTTCTCAAGAGCTGTGAGGCGGACAGACCGCTTGCAGTTCAGATCTTTGGTTCGGATCCGGAAATCTGCGCAGAGGCAGCGGAGGCACTGTCAGCGCGCTTGGAATTCACGCTGATTGATTTCAACATGGGTTGCCCGATGCCAAAGATCGTGAACAACGGTGACGGCTCCAGGCTCATGACAAATCCTGTGCTTGCAGCCGAAGTCATCGCTGCGATGGCAAAAAAGAGCAAAAAGCCGGTGTGCGTGAAAATGCGCGCCGGCTTTACAGAGCAGGAAAAGAATGCGCCGGAGCTCGCCAAGCGCCTTGAGGCGGCGGGGGCGGCTCTGCTCACTGTGCACGGCAGAACCAGGGAGCAGTATTACGCAGGACAGGCGGACTGGGACATCATCCGCCGGGTGAAAGAAGCCGTCTCAATTCCGGTGATTGGCAATGGCGATATTGTGGACGGCGCGAGCGCTGCCAGGATGCTCCGGGAGACCGGCTGTGACGGCATCGCAATCGGCAGGGCGGCAGAGGGCAATCCCTGGATATTCCGGGAGATCCGGCACTTTTTAGAGGTCGGCGAAGTGTTGCCGCCGCCGAGCACCGAAGAGCGTTTTTCTGTCATGCGACGTCACCTCGCGCTCGAAATTGGGGCGTACGGCGAGCACATGGCAGTGCGGAAGCTGAGAAGCCACTTTGCCTGGTATTTGCATGGCTTTCCGAATGCAGCAAAGTGGAGAAACGCAATGAATACAGCGGAGCGGGCCGATCAGCTCCTCGAAATTCTGGAGAATGCCTTTCAGGCGGCGAATCGCCTTGACATGACGGGAAGTACTTCTCTATAATAATATGACTGTTTTTATTCAACCAAGGAGGTTCGCCATGGCGGAAATTAAGAAGAATGTTTTGACCCAGGAAGGGTTGAAGCGCTATGAGGAAGAGTTGCAGGATCTGCGCGTCAACAAACGCAAGGAGATTGCAGATAAAATCAAAGAGGCAAGAGAGCAGGGCGACCTCTCGGAGAATGCAGAGTACGACGCTGCAAAGGACGAGCAGCGCGATATTGAGGCGAGAATCGGAGAGCTTGAGGAGCTCTTAAAGCACGCTGAGGTCTATGTTGCCGAGGAGACTCCGATTGACAAGGTTGGCATCGGCAGCCTCGTGAAGGTGCTTGACATCGACGAGGACGAAGAGCTCACATTTAAGATTGTCGGCAACGAGGAGGCGGATTCGATGGAGGGCCGCATTTCCAATGAGTCGCCGCTCGGCGCGGCGCTGCTCGGCAAGGAAGTCGGAGAGCAGGTCACGGTCGAACTTCCGGCCGGAGATCTTTCTTATCGGGTACTCAGTATCACAAAGGAGAGCAGCGATGAGTGAGATGAAGAAGAACAGTGAAGCGCTTGAGCAGCAGGATGTGCACCGCCTGATGCAGGTGCGGCTCGATAAGCTGAATGAGTTAAAGGAAGCGGGCAAGGATCCGTTTGAGATTACGACCTACGAGCAGAGCCATCACGCCGCGGAAATCAAGGCGCGTTTTGCAGAGCTCCAGGAAACGGACACGGTAGTTTCGGTCGCCGGCCGCATGATGAGTAAGCGTATCATGGGCAAGGCGTCTTTTTGTTCTGTCCGCGATCTGAGCGGCGACATTCAGATCTATGTGGCGCGCGATGCTGTCGGAGAAGAGGCCTATGCCTTTTTCAAGAAGTATGACATCGGTGATATCATCGGCGTTCGCGGCAAAGTCTTTGAGACCAGAACTGGCGAGATTTCGATTCACGCCGCAGAATTGACGCTGCTCGCGAAGAGCATGCAGCCGCTCCCCGAGAAGTTCCATGGCCTCACCGACACCGACCAGCGCTACCGCCAGCGCTACATTGACCTCGTCATGAATCCGGAGGTGCGTGAGACCTTCGTGAAGCGCTCCAGGATTATCTCCTCGATTCGGAGATACCTGGATCAGAGAGGCTTCATGGAAGTCGAGACCCCGATGCTCGTTCCGAACGCGGGTGGTGCGGCAGCTCGCCCTTTTGAGACCCACTACAACGCGCTGAATGAAGATGTGAAGCTCCGCATCTCCATTGAGCTCTACTTAAAGCGCCTCATTGTCGGCGGTCTGGAGCGGGTCTACGAGATCGGCCGTGTGTTCCGAAACGAGGGCCTGGATACGCGCCATAACCCGGAGTTCACGATGATGGAGCTCTATCAGGCGTATACGGACTACCAGGGCATGATGGACCTCACCGAGGACATGTTCCGCCATGTGGCGCGCGAGGTAAACGGCAGCGCGAAGGTCATGTACAGCGGCACGGAGATTGACCTCGAGAAGCCGTTCCAGCGCATTACGATGATTGAGGCGGTCAAGGAGTACAGCGGCGTTGATTTTGCGACGATCAAGACGCTGGACGAGGCGCGAGCCGTTGCAAAAGAGAAGGGCGTCGCGTTTGAGGAGAGACACAAGAGAGGCGATATCCTGAACCTCTTTTTTGAGACCTTCTGCGAAGAACACATGATTCAGCCGACCTTCGTGACCGAACACCCGATTGAGATTTCGCCGCTCACGAAGAAGAAGCCGGATGATCCGGACTATGTGGAGCGCTTTGAGCTCTTCATCTACGGCAGAGAGATGTGCAACGCTTACTCCGAGCTGAACGATCCGATTGACCAGCGCGAGCGCTTCAAGGCGCAGGACGCGCTGGCAGCAGCCGGTGACGAAGAGGCAAATCACACAGACGAAGATTTCCTGAACGCGCTCAATGTCGGCATGCCGCCGACCGGCGGTATTGGCTACGGCATTGACCGCCTTGTGATGCTCCTGACTGACAGTCCGGCCATCCGCGATGTACTGCTGTTCCCGACACTCAAGTCACAAAAGGCCGCTAACACTGTAGGCCATGAGGAAGAAGGCAAGGAAGAGGAGTCCAAGACCGGGTTCTTCACACCGAACGAGAAGATCGATTTCAGCAATGTAAAGATCGAGCCCCTGTTCGAAGAGCAGGTTGATTTTGATACCTTCTCCAAGTCTGATTTCAGAGCTGTAAAGGTAAAGGATTGCGTGGCAGTACCGAAGTCCAAGAAGCTGCTTCAGTTCACACTGGACGACGGAACAGGCACAGACCGCACGATTTTAAGCGGTATTCACGCATACTACGAGCCTGAAGAGCTGATCGGAAAGACCTTGATTGCAATCGTAAATCTGCCCCCTCGTAAGATGATGGGCATCGATTCCTGTGGTATGCTTCTGTCCGCAGTAAGCAACTACAAGGATTCGGAGGATGAGGAGCTTCACCTTCTGATGGTGGACAACCACATCCCGGCAGGCGCGAAGCTGTACTGATCCGGCCGAAAAGTACTTGGATTTGTGTAACAAGTTGCAGACATAGATAAAGTCTTGGACAAGAATTACAACGAAATTGTAACGAATCCGCATTTTTAGATGAAAACGGATAAGTCCAGATAAGTTACATAACGAATATTTCATGAATGCCAAGAGGCACTTTCTTAGAAGAAATTCTAGGAAGGTGCCTTTTTTGTTTGTTTTGAATCCATGGCAACAGATATCACAAATCTAACGTAAAGGAGAACAGCAATGAGTAAAACCAAAATAGGCGAAGAGCAGATGTCAGATGAGTTTCGTGCCACCTCAGCATACGGCACCAATCCACATGCTACTGCGAATATGTACCTGTGTTTTGCTATTATTTTTAACAGGATTGCTTAATGAATGTTAACTCCTCTTGGTAGACTGAGAGGAGTAATTATTTATATAATGGTGTTAAGAATAATGGCAAAGGTGGTATTATTATGAGAAAGACATACCTTGATAATATACG
>CALLVJ010000090.1 GCA_938010625.1 uncultured Stomatobaculum sp.
TGCGCACCGTCCCCGTGGCGGAGAGGCGCTTGTGCTCTATCACGGCAACGGGCGGCTTGCTGTGGCTTACCAGCACGTCCTGCAGGTAGAGGTAGCCGTCGGTGCCGCGCATATTCTTGAGCTCGAAGCCCTTCACCTCGATGCGCTTCACCAGACGCTGGTTGTAGGCGTCGAGCGTGTCCAGCTCGTAGACCAGGTTGTGAAGGGGCTCACCTTTCTTGTTCCTGGGGATGGTGGCGGAATACGTGAGCGAGAAGAGCGGGTCGAAGCGCCTCATGCCCTGCTGCGTCGCCTTGCCGCCCATCTTCTGTGGCTCATCAAGAATTATGATAGGACGGTTTGCCTGAATGACATCAATCGGCTTTCTGCTGCCGAATTCATCCAATTCCATCCGGATGCGACGGGCATCCTTGCCACGGGCGTTAAACGCCTGCACATTGATGATCATAACCGACAGGTCAGCGCTGGAGCTGAAGTTATCGATTTCCGTCAGGTTCTTAGAGTTATAGACAAAGAAGCGTGCCTTCTTACCGTACTGCTCCATAAAGTGTTCTTCCATAGTCTGGAAGCTCTTCTGGACACCCTCGCGGATAGCAATAGAAGGAACCACGACGATAAACTTTGACCAGCCGTACTGCTTGTTCAGCTCAAACATGGTCTTGATGTAGACGTAGGTTTTACCCGTTCCGGTCTCCATCTCTACATCCAGAGAGCAGGCACCCATGTGCTTAGCGAGAGATGAAGACTCCTTGATGTTGTTGTCATTCTGGACAGACCGAATATTCTTGAGCAACTGCGATGAATCGAGCGCAACCGGCGCATTCGCAAAGCCCATGTACAGCTCTTCATCAGAGAGATTCATATTAAAAAGTGTTCTCTCAATCTGCTGTGTGCCAGTATCCCGACGGTAACTGATCCGGTCATGGAAAGGCTGCCCGGCGAATGCCTTCACCACGCTCTCCACAGCATCGGTCTGGTACTGCTGAATTGTAAATTTGAATTTCATCTCTGCCATCAGTCAGTACCTCCATCCCCATTCTGTTGTTGAATCTTGAAGAAATATTTTTGTTCTTCTATTTCTTCCCGCAGTTCCTGTTCGGAAGGAAGATACAGCTTGTACTTCGAAGCGAATAGTTGCTCATTTCCGTGCATAACTGAGTACCTTGCTATATCCTCATCTGTGTCAGAACACAGCAAAATTCCAAGCGTAGGATTGTCATCCAGCCCTTTTTTCATCTCATCATACATGCGGATGTACATATCCATCTGTCCAACATCCTGGTGGGTGATTTTTCGGGTTTTCAAATCGATCAGAACAAAGCACTTCAGAATATAGTTGTAGAAGACAAGGTCAATGTAATAATCCTCTTTCTCCGTATGAATGTGCTGCTGGCGTGCTACGAAAGCATACCCTTTTCCAAGTTCCATCAGGAATTTCTGCAAATTATTGATGATAGCAGTTTCCAGATCAGATTCATGATAATCCGTAGCCTGCTCCATCCCAAGGAACTCCGCTATGATCGGATTTTTCATGTATTCCAGTTTATCCTGATACGGAGCCGTAATCTCCTGCATTTCCTTTTTGACTCCTACAGGATCCTGAGTCTTCAATACCCGGTAATAATACTGAGAAGAAATATTTCTCTGCAGTGTCCGACTGCTCCAGGCTTCTCCGTATGCTTCCCTTGCATACCAATTACGTGCGCGCTCATCCTTCACCTGCAGAAGAGCTCTGTAACTCGTCCATGGCAGAATCTCAGATTGTGTCATCGGTGCGGCCACAATCTCATTAATGTCATTATCAGAAGATTGTGCCGCCGCTGCAGGCACAATCTCTGGAAAATAACGATAAAACTGCACATATCGGTACAGGGATCGACGATCGAAACCTTTTCCCTGCTCTCTCGTCAGTTTCTTCGAAACTTCATCAATTATCTGCATTCCATAGCGTTCCGACCGTTCTCCTTTCAGCTCCTCTTCCGAGATTCTTTTTCCGATCATCCAGTTGCGGAGTACAAGTACATAATCTACGGTCTGATAGGCACGTTTTCTGGCTCCGCTTATGATTTTCGAAAGGTCTGCGTAGAGGTCATCCCATTCTCTCTTGTTCAGATGATTTTCCATCACAGCACCTTCCTTACCGTCTCGGGACTGTAGGTCTTGAAGATCTCTTCAAAGTTTGCGGCGACGCTGTCCGAAGCCATGCTGCTGTCACGAGAGACGAAGTAGAAAGGATGCCGCTTGGCAATTTCTGTCACCACATCCTCAGTCACATCTTTATCAAAGCAGGCGATGAGATATCCGTCAGCGACAGAGAACACCTTCTTACCGCCGATCTCGGTCTGCTCCACCTTGGAAGAAAGCTCTACACCCAGATCCAGCATGACCTGAATCAGTAAGTCTTCCGGAGTGCGGTCTTCCTTGATATTGTCCGTGTAATCATCCAAATTCATCTGTCCGATATCTGCCGGACGGTAGTAGACGTCCTTCATGTTGGAAGAGTCGACCTTGAAGCAGCGGAAGCCGTAGTCGATGTCCGCTCCAGTTTCTTCCTTGATTTTTTTGCCTGCGCGGCGGATACGCTCTTCGCCGATGTCGCAAATGGTTTTGAATCCATCTTTAAAAGCCTCGCTATTTTCATCTGTTTTCTCTGGCAACTGGATCATGATGAATTTCCGAGATCCCTTTTCTTCGGCATTTAACTTCATAACAGCATGAGCAGTTGTGGCTGACCCTGAGAAAAAGTCGAGAACAATATCATCTTCTTTAGCCACTTGTAAAACGAGTTCTTTAATCAAAGATACAGGCTTAGGAAATGCAAACGC
>CALLVJ010000091.1 GCA_938010625.1 uncultured Stomatobaculum sp.
GAGAGCTTTGACGTTCTCACGAGACCGGGCAAGCTCCTCGGCGCCTATATGTACAATGTGACCGACTACGGTCCCTTCGTCTTTGCAAACTGGAATGGCAGCGCGTTTGATGTCGAGACCATCACCCATGAGATGGGGCACGCATTCCAGGGCTATGTGGGCAATAAGCTCGGCTTGCCGCTTGAGCTTGTTGAGCCGGCCATGGAGACCTGCGAGATTCACTCGACCTCAATGGAATTTCTGACCACGCCCTTCCACCACCTCTTCTTTGGCAAGGATACGGCAAAGTACCAGTTGCAGCACGCCGAGGATGCGATGGTCGCAACTTGCTATGGCTGTGAGGTGGATGAGTTCCAGCACATTGTCTACCAGAGGCCGGAGCTGACACCTGAGGAGCGGAACCAGGTATGGCTTGCGCTCGACAAGAAGTACCGCCCGTGGATTGACAACGACAACCTGCCCTTCTATTCGGATGGCGGCGCCTGGCAGAAGCAGAAGCATATTTATGAGTTTCCGTTTTATTTCATCGACTACTGCCTCGCGAGAACGGCGGCACTCCAGTTCTTTGCGCTTCACCTGAAAGATGCCAAAGAAGCGTGGAAGCGCTATGTAGAGCTCGTCAGGAAAGGCGGCGGCGAGAGCTATTCTGATCTCTTAAAGCATGCCGGCTTCCAGAATCCGTTTGGAGAGGGCAGTATGAAGGAAATTGCCGATACGCTCGCAACATGGTGCAAGAATCATCAGGTCTGAGTAAAAGACGGGGAAAACTGAGAGAATACAGGATGGCAAGGTACTGACAGCAGAAGAGAGATAGCAGGAAATTGAAAAGGTTCAGTCTGACAGGAGATTTGTGGGGCATCCGATCGGCGTGCTCACGATTGGTCTCAAGTTCATGTGTTATTTCCAACATCGGCGCCTGCGTCCCGGGCATTACCGGAACCATTGCGCTGGTCGCAGGCTATCACACTGCATTTTTTGCCTGCGCAATTTTCTCGCTGATTGGTTCGGTTTTCTTTGTCCTGAGTGAGAGCGAGATGTCTCCGGCAGCACAGGCAATCGTGGGTTTAGAGTAGAATCTAGGGGGATTATCAGCAAAATCCAGACAGGAGGAAAGTGTGAAATGGAAACAACAGTCAACACAGCGGCGAGCGGGGCTGAGCTCGAGAAGCAGAAACTGATCGACAAAATCCAGAGCGATCACTGCTTCATCGGCCACCCGTTCGGCATCGGCGTCATGAGCTTTAAGTTCATGACCAACTCTCTTGCCAGCTATGGCATGAGTGCCATCTTAATTTACTACCTGTATGCGGCGGTTCCGGGCGGCGTTGGTCTCACGAAGACAGAGGCATCTCAGCTGATCACGTTGGATGCGGCGCTCGCCACGCTCTTCTCGATCATCGGCTCCTACATGGCAGACCGCGTGTTCGGAAACCGGAAGGCCTATCGCATGGCGGCAATTCTCGCGCCATTGAGCTATGTGGCGCTCGCAATCCCGGGGCTCGGGATTATCGGTTACCTGTTGAATGTATCGCTCTTACACATTAACAGTATGATTGCAGGCAGCTCGATGTACTCTCTGATGGGCAAACTCTATGCCCAGGGAGATAAGAGACGAGATGGTGCATTTGCAATCACCTATGTGCTCTCGAACGTCGGCGCAATGGTGCCGACCGTCACCGGAACCATTGCATTGATGGCAGGTTACCACGCGGCGTTCGCATTCTGCGCGGTCTCTTCGATTCTTGGTTCTGCAGTCTATCTCGCGACCGAGAAGCGCTCCTTTGGCCCGATCGGTCTGGAGCCGGATGATCCGCTGCCGATGAAGGACAGAAAGAAGGCGGTTGTAGCGCTTGTGCTCTTTGTGATTGCACTGATTGCGATTCTCACACCGCTTTTTCTGACCGGGACTGTTACAATTACAAGTTTTTCGAATATCATCAGCACGGCTTCGCTCTTCGTGCCGATTGTCTACTTCCTTTTCATTCTGAGAAGCCCGAAGGTCACGCAGAAAGAGAGAAGCAGACTGCTCTACATCATTCCGATGTTCATCGCGAGTTCGCTTGCCATGATGGTCTGGTATCAGGCAACCACGATTCTCGCAATTTATGCAGAGACCAGTGTAAACCTTGTCTTCTTTGGCAAGCAGGTCACGCCGGCTATTTATATGACGATTCAGGCGATCATGGCGATTGTCTTCGGCTCCTTTATCACCGGCCTTTGGAGTAAGCTCGGCGAAAAGCAGCCGTCCACGCCGTGGAAGATGGGCTTCGGCACCATGCTCTATGGTCTTGGCACGCTGATCATGATTATTCCGTTCCAGCTCTATGCGCCGGGCGTAAAGGTGAGCCCGTTCTGGCTGGTCGCGTTCTATGCCGTCGTGATTGCGGGTGAGGGCATCTCTTATCCGGCTGGCAACTCCGCAGCTTCCATGCTCGCGCCGGTTGCCTTCTCGACGCAGATGATGACAGTCTGGGGCATGGCAATGTCCACCGGTGCGAATCTCTCGACTTTGGTATCGAACTTTTACAAAGAGGGAAGCGAGACGCCTTATTTCCTGTTTATCGGCGGTATCACCGCGTTTGCAGGTCTGGTTGTGCTTATTTTCTCGAAAAAACTCGCGGCAGGCATGGGCATTGACGCAGGTCACAGAAGCGAGGACTAAACGGACATTTTTCGCGGCAAAGGGGGCGTTTGTGCGCCTCCGAGCTGCGGGATGATATCGTTTGAGAGGAGGAACAGGGCGGACATCCCTGCCAGGCAGTGCCGTTGCGAGCGAAGATTGCCGAACTGCATGCGGGGAGCAATTAGGAGGGGGAAAAGCAGTTACTTTGGGTTTTTCTATCAGAATTACACTTTAATTCAGACAGGAGGATTTTATGGAAGCAGCTGTAAACACAGAACTGGATGAGAAGAAAACAGCGGAGCAGGTTCTGACCGAAAAAATTCAGAGCGAGCACTGTTTCATCGGCCATCCGTTCGGCATCGGCGTTTTGAGCTTCAAGTTTTTCATGACGTCTCTCACGAGCTACGGCATGAGTGCGATCCTGATTTACTATTTTTATGCGACTGGGCAAGAGGGAGGTCTTGGGCTCAGCAAGATTCAGGCCTCGCAGATGATTACGCTGAACTCGGCACTCGGCGCGATCTTCAGTGTCATCGGATCCTACATGGCGGACCGCGTCTTCGGCAACAGAAGAGCCTATCGCTTCTGCACGATCACGGGACCATTCCTGTATTTCCTGCTCGCAATTCCAGGTCTCGGCATGACCGCCGTGATTCTGCAGTATGCGCTCGGAAATATCAACGCGATGGTATGCGGAAGTTCGCTTTACACACTGATGGGCAAGCTTTACGCAAAGGGTGATAAGAGACGTGACGGCGCGTTCGCGATCACCTATGTGCTCTCGAATGTCGGCGCAATGTCGCCGGTCGTCGCCGGTACGCTGGCAAAGGTCGCCGGTTATCACTTCACGTTCTTTGTCCTCGGCATTCTCGCAGCGCTCGGCTCTCTCGTCTATATCATCTTTGAGAAGAGAGCATTCGGCCCGATCGGCATGGAGCCGGATGAGCCGCTTCCGCCGGTCCCGTCGCCGTCGGCCTCGAAGGTCAGGCTCACGGAGTTC
>CALLVJ010000092.1 GCA_938010625.1 uncultured Stomatobaculum sp.
TCAATAAAATTTATATCTATGGGATTTATTTCATTCATCGAAGCAAGACAGATTTTAGACTCTCGCGGTAATCCTACTGTGGAGGTAGATGTATTTACAGACAGCGGTGCCATGGGGCGCGCGGCAGTGCCTTCTGGGGCATCCACTGGGGAACATGAGGCGGTGGAGCTTCGTGATGGCGGTGCAGAGTTTTTAGGAAAAGGCGTGGAAAAAGCCGTAGAAAATGTAAGAGAAATCATCGCTCCTGAAATCATCGGACTTCCTGTCACTCAGCAGAACCTCATCGACCAAATCATGATAGAGGCTGATGGAACTAAAAATAAAGGAAAACTCGGGGCTAATGCTATTCTTGGTGTTTCTCTGGCAGTGGCAAGAGCCGCAGCGGCGCACCTTAGAATGCCACTTTATAAATATGTGGGCGGTGTAAATGCCAATACTCTGCCTGTTCCGATGATGAATGTCATCAATGGAGGTTCTCACTCGGATGCTCCTATCGCGTTCCAAGAGTTTATGATTATGCCAGTGAAAGCAGATTCTTTCTCTCATGCGCTTAGAAAAGGAACAGAAATTTTCCATCATTTGAAATCTATTCTAAAATCTCGCGGACTATCCACAGCAGTGGGGGATGAGGGAGGTTTTGCACCGACTTTCAAGGGAACGGAAGATGCTCTGGACACTTTGCTCCAAGCGATAGAAAAAGCAGGATACAGACCAGGGGATGATATTATGCTGGCATTGGACTGCGCTTCTTCGGAGCTCTTTGATGCAGGCGACAGAAAGGGCTACAAGTTCTGGAAGTCGGAACCTTCTAAAATTTTAAATGCTGATGAGATGGTTGATCTTTTTAAGGATTGGATAAGCAAATATCCGATTGTTTCTATTGAAGACCCGCTCGATCAAAACGATTGGGAAGGCTATGCAAAAATGACAAAGGAATTGGGAAATCAAATTCAGATTGTGGGTGACGACTTTTTTGTAACAAACACAAAACGGCTTGCCCGCGGTATTGAAGAAGGAGCCTGCAATTCTATTTTGATAAAGCTCAACCAAATCGGAACCGTTACCGAAACAATCGATGCCGTAAGAATGGCTCAAAAGGCCGGCTACACTGCCGTTATTTCGCACCGCTCAGGCGAGACCGAAGATGCCTTTATTGCAGACTTGGCTGTTG
>CALLVJ010000093.1 GCA_938010625.1 uncultured Stomatobaculum sp.
CCGAAGAGCGTCATGCTCTACGGGCATCTGCATGATAGTTTCGACGAGACGCTCGTGAACCGCTTTATTGCGGAGACCAGGGAGACCAGGCGTCCGCAGAGAGACAGAGAGACAGGAGAAATCCTCGAAAAGGACATCCCCTGTCTTATGATCAACTGTTTCTGTATGTTTTCGAACTATCGACCACTCAGCCTTGCGGAATGGATGGAACTCGATCAGGCGAGACGCCTCAGTGTGCTGCAACGCGATAGCCGATAATTAAGCCGTTTTGTTCCGCGTAGAAGCAATCGAGACCGCCGGCCGGGCGCACATCGACCGCGGCGGTCTGAAAGTGCTCGCGGATCAGAGCGGCGAGCGCATCGGCGACGGGCTGGTTCAGACAGTGCACAATCACGACTTCCTGGACGGCGCGTCCCTTTTCTAAGAGATCCTGGACAATGCTGTCCAGGACTTTTTTTGTGCCGCGGACTTTCGCCTTGATCTGAATGGTGCCCTCGGGGCTCGCAATCCCAACGCCCCAGAACCCCAGCGTATTGGCGAGGAAGCCAGTCAGGCGGCTCATGCGCCCATTCCGGATCAGATTGTCAAAGGAGGAGAGCGCATAGATGATAAAAGTGCGGTCAAAGAGGGATGGAATGCGGGAGATGATTTCTGCATAGTCGAGACCGCGCAAAATCATACGCACGGTTTCGCGGATTAAGAGCATAATGGAAGGGCCGTCGCTTCTTGTGTTAAAGACGGTGATCCGCTTGCCGGGCTGCTCTTCCTCAACCATGAGGCGGGCGGTCTCAGCGCTTTGGAAGCTGCCGGAGAGCTCGGAAGAAATGGTGAAGGCAATGACGTCGCCGGGTTTCCGGAAGGCCTCGGCAAAGGCCGCTGGAGAGGGACAGGAAGTATGGGCGGTCTTGCTCTTTTTTAAGTCGTCCATCATCTCCGGGATCAAAATGGTGCCGTCGTCCACATATTCCTTCTGGTCAGTGTAGAGATAAAAGGGGACGCTTTGAAACAGAATATCTTCGCGCTTTTCTTCAAAGCGAATGTCGTCGCAGCTGGAATCGGTCACGATATTCCACATAGCAGACCTCCTGAAAACGTAGCATTTTAGTTTGTTGTCCCATTATAGCGCGAAAGGTTTGCGCCGTCAAAACAGAGAAAAACAATTAAACATTGCGAAAATCTTACGAAAAAGCGACAGTTTCATAACTATCATTGACTTGTGCAGACGGCTTTTCTAAGATGGCAGTGTAGTTGATTGGAGTTGTTTTTTTGCAGTGAAACTGCAGGAAATGGAGGAAGGGGGACTGTCTATGAAGAAAAGAACATTCGGAAGGTTTTCGCGCGGCATTGCGGCCTGCGCGGTCGCGGCATCGCTTGCAGCGTTCTGCCTGCCGCTCAGCGCATTTGCAGCGGGCAGCGCAAATCTCTCGCTCAGACATTATACAGCGGGAAGCGGCATGACAGGGCAGGGAAACGCTACTGTGCATGTCTTTCTGAGCAGCGCGCCGGGCAGCTATGCACTGGAACATGGCGGCACGAAGCAGGAGCTTCGCTTTGCAACGCTCTCGAATGCAGTTCGTGCACAGTACGGCGTAGAGGGCAAGTACTTGAGTTATGCGACCGTCAACTTACAGGGCAATGAGGCGGCAAAGATCAGCGGCCTTGAGGAAGGCGCAAGTTACTATGTGAAGGAAGAGACTGCGAATCTTGCGAGCGCCTATGCGAGAGAGCCGTACTACTTTGGCAATCAGGGCACTGTGTCCGGGCGCAGCGAAACCGAGGCAGTCAGTGTTGATCACAGAATTGGCGAGACGCCGGTCGTGATCCGAAAGACCTGGCAGGATGGGAATCGCGTTTCTTACCGTCCGAGTAAAATCAAGATTCGCATTGATGCGCTGGATGCGGAGAAGAATGTAATTCAGGGCAAGTCGAGAATTGCAACAATTGAGCCGAATGCGGACGGCCAGTGGTATTTTATCGAAGGGCTGAATCAGCTGGAACTTGCAACCAGCAACAATGCAGCGCGAGCATCCGTCTCCAACGCGCAGCTCGCAAGCGCTTCCAATGCAGGAAGCGGGGCACAGGCGGTTCACTACTACAGACTGTCTGAAATTGAGAGCGGTTCCAATTATGTGCTGAACTTCCCTGCAGCGCTTCGCACGCGTGAAGTTGGTCAGGATCTCAACTTTGACATCGCAAACAGCTACTATAGTTCGAGCAGTGGTGGCGGCGGTGGAAGAAGCTACACTGGCAGCGGTCGAGCTTACGGCAAGAGCGCAGCACAGTGGAATGCCAGCACAAATCAGACTGCGCCGAACAGCACGGCAACAGTGGATGGCACGGGCAATCTGATTGCGCCGAGCACGACAGCGCTTCGCAATGTCGGAAACAGGTTTGCAGGACAACAGGCTGCGCTGAAAGGCAGAAGGGGCAGAATGCCTAAGACAGGTCAGCAGGCAAGTGCGGCAGCGGCAGTCTTCTGCGTGATCGGTATCGGCGCACTCCTCTTCATCCGGAGACGGGAAGAAATCTGAATTGGCGCTGTGTTAGATTTGTAATCCATTTTTCATAAGACGCCGCGGGGGCGAAGAGCTCCCGCGGCGTCTTTTTTGAAAGTTCCTGTGCGGGAAGGTATGGCGTGAATTTGTGTGCCTGTGTTAAGATAGAAGCGAAAAAATGCTTGTCCGCATCGGAAAGGAGAGCAGAGATGAGAGGGAACTGGAAATGGGCGGCTGTGACCGCGATGAGTCTGACTCTGGCGATCGGCGCATTCACTGCCTGTGGCGACAGCAAAAAAGTAGAGAGCCCGGCAGAAAGTCAGACGGCAGAGAGCACAGTCATTGCGACAGAAGAGACTGTGCAGGTCGCAAATCCCTGGATGGATGTCAGGGATTTGAAGGAAGCGCTGAAGGAAACCGGGGTGGAGCTAAAGGCTCCTGAACAGATTGGAGAGTTTCATCAGAGCCATGTCCAGGCCATTCGGGACGGTGGCATTGTCCAGGTGTTCTACGGCAGTCTGGCAGATCAGACA
>CALLVJ010000094.1 GCA_938010625.1 uncultured Stomatobaculum sp.
CCTGCATTTCCTGATAGAGTGCCTCATAGCGCCGGGTGACCTTTCGCTGGAAGCGCTGCTCGTAGTCCCTTTCAAAGCGCCAGAAGATAAACAGGGCGAGGAGCGACAGGGCGCTCACAAAGATGCCGAGCAACAATCCCTCCGGATAATAGCGGAAGCGCAGGCTGTGCTGTCCAGACGGGACGCGGAACGCGAGAAAGGCATTCATCGCCTTCTCAGTCTTGACCGGCTTCTTGTCCACATAGACTTTCCAGCCCTTGTCATAGGGAATGCTCGTAAAGAGGAGCGACGGGTTGTCGGTCTCAATGCTGGCCTGAATTGAGTTGTCCGTATAGGTATCGACCAGCATCGCATGCCGGAGCATCTTCTGCCGGAGCGCCGTG
Organism: uncultured Stomatobaculum sp.; assembly: GCA_938010625.1. GTDB lineage: Bacteria > Bacillota > Clostridia > Lachnospirales > Lachnospiraceae > Moryella. The sequence goes on from CALLVJ010000094.1 coordinate 384, forward strand.
AGCGCCCCAAAATCAAAGCGGTATACGATGACTGCCGGCTCCGGCTTGTCATCGGAGATCTCCGAGAAGTTCAGGATTTCACCAGCCTTCCGATAGCCGAGCTCCATCAAATAGCGGCGTTTCAAATTGTCGAAGATCTTGTCGTTGTCATCGGACGAGAACTTGATCTTATTCGCCTTCGCATTGGTCGCAAAGGCAAAGTAGAGGCCGTCCTGCTCCACAGTCATGCTCTCCTGGCTGCCGTTTGCCCTGGTGTCGTACGCAATCAGCACGGGCGCCGTATGGAAGAGGTTGCAGAGATCATTCTGCACATCGGCGGGATTCTCAAAGGTGCGGCTCCAGCTGTCCGTGAAGTCATGCTCTACCACAAACCCGAGCGGCAGCGTGTCAGGGTTTTTGACGAGCACAGTCGAGCCGGAGCGCCCTGCCTCTTCCTGACTTTCGTTATATTTCGCGTCCGAGACAAAGCCATACTGAACATCCAACAGCGCATCGACGAGCGGCGTGGAGCCGGTGATCGAGTAGGCATTGACCGAGGCCTCACAGCCAACTGAGCGAAGGAAATCTGTCAGCGACTTGTCCGCAGTCGAGCTGAACAGCGAAACCGAGTGGAAATTCAGGAAAGCGCCGTCGTCCTTGCTCTTTCGCTCAAACTTCTTAAAGCGCACAAAGGGTGTCTCCGAGACCATATTTTTCAGCGCCTGGATATCCGCATTGTCCGCCGTATATTCCGTGCGGCTGGTCGTCGGAATACTTGTATAGGCGAGATTCAGCGTGGACTCGACTGTGACGAACAGGAGGAGCAGCCAGAAATAGTGTTCTCTGGCAAACTGTCCCGCCGCATAAGAGCGGAATACGAGCGCATAGAACGCCGTGAGCAGGA
>CALLVJ010000095.1 GCA_938010625.1 uncultured Stomatobaculum sp.
GCGTCTTTAACCACTGCGGCTCTTTTCACAAGTGGCTGGACCGCGAAAAAATCTATGCGCGGGAGGGCAATTATGCACCGGGCGCCTATTTGACTTGGGAAAGTCCCTATCACAACTATTTCGTCTTTGCCGATAACCGCCCTGAAGCCTGGCCGGATAATCAGAGCTATGACGGCTGGTGGAACAATGACACGCTGCCCAAACTGAACTATGAGGCAAGTCCGGAACTGGCGGAGCACATTCTGGAAATCGGCGAGAAGTGGTTAAAGCCCCCTTATCAGGTAGACGGTTGGCGGCTCGATGTCGCAGCCGATCTCGGACATTCGCCGGACTATAATCACAGATTTTGGCAGCGCTTTCGCAGCCGCGTCAAGGCCGTGCGGGAGGATGCGCTGATTCTGGCGGAGCACTATGGCAATCCTGCGTCCTGGTTAAACGGCAGGGAGTGGGATTCGGTCATGAATTACGACGGTTTCATGGAGCCGGTCAGCTGGTTCCTGACTGGCATGGAGAAGCACTCCGATGGCAAGGATATGAGCCTCCGCGGCAATGGCGTGCGCTTCTGGGATATGATGAGCCTTGCGATGGCAAAACTACCGGAGCCTGCGCTTCATACGGCGATGAACCAGCTCTCCAATCACGACCACTCGCGCTTTCTGACGCGCACAAACGGGAAAGTTGGACGGCTTGCGGAACTTGGCTCCGCGGCGGCAGAGGAGGGCGTGAAGCTCTCGGTGATGCGGCAGGCAGCGCTGATGCTCTTCACCTGGCCGGGGGCACCGACCATGTACTATGGCGATGAAGTCGCTGTCTGTGGTTTCACAGATCCCGACAGCCGCAGAAGCTACCCCTGGGGACATGAAAATCTGGAGCTTCTCGAATACCACCGCTATCTCAGTGTGCTGCACCACAATTCGACAGCGCTTCGGCGCGGTTCGCTGATGCCGCTTTTAATGGAGCAGGATCTGGTCTGTTATGGCAGGGTCTGCGGGCGGGAACAGGCGCTCATCTTTGTCTACACAGGCACCGAGGACAAGTTGCTCCGTCTCCCCTACTGGAAACTGGCGGATCAGATCCCGCAGTGCGTGAAGCGTGTCATGCTGACGTATGAGAACGGTTATAACGTGGGAAATGTGAGATATGCGCTGGAAGACGGTATGATTCTGGTCTATGTGACCGGAAATTCAGCGGGCATCTATCTCGGCGCGGTGCAGGCATAAAAAAGACTTGCCGCGCGCAGAAGGCTGTGTTATACTTTGACTGTCCGAGACGTGGACAGATGCGATAGTGGCGTAGTTGGTAACGCGCGACCTTGCCAAGGTCGAGACCGCGGGTTCGAGTCCCGTCTATCGCTCTCACTTCTCCCCGCAATCCGTCGCTCCCTTGACGATGGGTTGCGGGGATTTTTTATAGGGGCTATGCCTGCGGAGGAAAAGAACTTGAGAGAAGAAAAACGGGAAGAACCGGAACTGCCGGCGTGGCCGGAAGTGCCCGGTGAGGAAGAAACGAAAAAGAGAATGGAACTGCGGGACCAGCGCTTTCGGAAACAGATCCCGCCGCTGGTTGGTCTCGCAGTGCTCTGCGGAAGCGCCTGGCTTGCGAATGATATCCGGGCCTTCTGGCCGCGGGGCGTCATTGCGGTTCTGGATCTGATACTGATTTACTGGCTGGTCACAAGGCGCAGGTGAGAGAGGCGAAGTGGACAGAATGAATCGAGAAAGGAGAAGACCATCATGAAAATTAGACGCATGCAGGCAATGGCAGCGGCAGCACTGCTCTGTGGCAGTGTTTTGCTCAGCAATGCGACGAGTTATGCGGCCATCGGCAAAATTGTGGAGGCCGGAGAAGTCAAACAGACAGAGAGTGATTTGGCAGCGCGCCGCGGTCGGGTGGAAAGGCCAATCGACGAAGTCTATGCGCCGCGGGAGGCAAAGACAGAGAAGAATGAAATAAAGGCGGAGGCAAAGCCGCAGGACAGCACGACGGCGGTCGCGGAGGAGAGCGCTTCGAAGGTTATGCAGGAGAGTAAGGCAAAGGCCACGCAGGAGAGCACTGTGCCTGCGCTGCACCAGAACAGCGGCAAGGCAGCGCGGGGCACGTTAGCACCCTCGAAGCCAAAGGACAGCGCAGCGGCAGCAACAAGCAGCGCGACAGCGTCGGCAAGCACAGCGTCTTCCAGCCAGAAGGCGATTGACACGGCAGCGCTGAGCTATGATGTGTCCCGTTTTTCGCTCCCGGCAGATGCAAAGTCTCTGATTGTCGTGGAGGGCTTTGCGGTCAAGAGCGGAAAAGATACCTACCGCGAGACCAAGGTGAGCGATGAATCCCGCTGGAACAAGGCGCGAGTCACCGTATTTGTCAGAGACGAGGCAGGGCAGTGGCAGGCAAAGATTCAGTCGGCCGGTGTCTATGGCTACGGCGGCATGTCGGCGACACGCCACACAGGCGACGGGACCACGCCGATCGGGCTCTGGAAGACCAACACGCCGTTTGGCCGGAAAGCGGCGGAAGAGGGATTTCCGTCTGACTATACACACATTCAGGCGGAGACGAAGCGGCAGTACTGGTCCGACCGCACAAACCGTCTCGAGAGCGCAGAAAAGGTAGCGGAGCAGAAAGGCGAGAAGCTCTGGGAGGACTGGGCAAAGAATATCTATGCCTATGCGCTGAATACCGGTTTTAACAAAGACAATCGTCAGCCGGGCACGGGTTCCGCTCTCTTTTTACACTGCACGAGCAACGGCAAGCCGAGCACGGCGGGCTGTGTGGCAATTCAGCCGGAGGCGATGAAGGCTGTGCTCCGGCAGTATGCAAAGGGCGATATGTACATTGCCCAAGCGCCGGAAGGACAGTTTGAGCAGATCTACGGCGCGTTCAGCGAGAGCGGCGCAGCGGCAAAAGGTGAGTTCAAGGCCTCGACAAAAGAACTCCCGGCGACGGAGACTGTGGTATTGCCCTGAGATAAAATTGCAGAGAGACGGCGGGAGCCGTCTCTCTTTCTTAAGAGTATTGTCGCTTGCGGCACGCAGCAAGTCTCTTTAAGATAGAAGAGAACGCGTGTGAAGCGCGAGTGAGAGGAGAAAAGATGAAAAAAGCATATCTGACAGCGGCAGTGACAGCGGCGCTCAGTGCAGCACTTTCGTTCGGCGCAGCAGCGGCTTCGTTTCAAACAGTGAATCAGCAGATGTATGTCAACGCGAGCAGCCTGAATGTGCGGACAGAGCCATCGGCAAAGGCAAGCCGGGTGCAGAGCCTGGCGCATGGTACGGCAGTACAGGTGAACGGCTTGTCCGGTGAGTGGGCCAGAATCTCGCTCGGCGGCAAGAATTACTATGTCGCGAGCCGCTATCTGAGCAGCGGCAATAGCATTGCGGGAAGCTCGGCGGCAGAGACTGCAATTTCTCTGCCGGAGGGCGTTACGGTCAGCGAGGTTTCGCTCGACGACAACCTGCGCTTTGCTTCGGCCTCGAAGATCAAGACGGGCAAAGCGAAGCTCTATCGGAATACGAAGGGCGCTTACGGCGACAAGGTGATCTGTGTGAATGCGGGACACGGCACAAGCGGTGGCGAGCGTGTGAAGACGCTCTCGCATCCGGACGGCAGCCCGAAGGTCACGGGCGGCACGAACCAGCGCGGCACGGTGGAGTCGATGGCGGTCTCCTCGGGCATGACCTTTCAGGACGGCACGACAGAGAGCAAAGTCACATTGCAGGAGGCGCAGATCCTCCGCGATGTGCTTTTGAAGAGAGGTTTCAGTGTCCTTATGATCCGCGAGAGCAGTGACGTGCAGCTTGACAATATCGCCCGCACGGTACTCGCAAACAACTATGCGGCCTGCCACATTGCGGTTCACTGGGACAGCACGACTTCCGACAAGGGCGCTTATTTCATGAGTGTGCCGGACGGTCTCAAAAAGATGGATCCAGTCTCTTCGACCTGGCAGAAGAGCGAGGCCTTCGGCACAGCGCTGATTGGCGGGTTGAAGGGCAGAGGCGCCAAGATTTTTGGCAGCGGCTCCATGGATGTGGATCTCACGCAGACTTCCTATTCGACAGTGCCGAGCGTAGATATTGAGCTCGGTGATAAGATTTCAGATCACAGTGAGGATACGCTCAGAAAGCTTGCTGAGGGGCTTGCCGACGGTGTTGTGCAGTACTTTGCAAAATAAGACGGCGCCGAGAGGGCAGGGAAGTCTTCCGATCAAAGGGAGACTTCCCTTTTGCTGTGCGGAGGGGATTTGCTATCCGAGGAGAAAACATGGGAGAAAAACTGACAAAGGCAGATGTCAAAAAGATTGAAGAGGAGATTGAGCACCGCAGGCTTGTACTGCGTCCGGAACTGATTCAGGCAGTCAAGGAGGCAAGGGCACAGGGCGATCTCTCCGAGAACTTTGAGTATTATGCCGCGAAGCGGGACAAAAACCGAAATGAAAGCCGCATTGGTTATCTGGAGCGAATGCTGAAGTTTGCAACTATCATTGAGGATCACGCTGCGGCGGATGAAGTCGGGCTCAACAAGATGGTCGAAGTCTATTTCATGGATGACGATGAGAGCGAGCGTTACAAGATCGTGACCTCGATTCGCAGCGAGACGACCGAGGGGCGCATTTCGATCGAGTCGCCGCTTGGTAAGGCGCTACTCGGGCACAAGGTTGGCGACCGGGTTAAGGTCAGCCTGCCGCAGGGCGGCTATGAGGTAGAAATCCGCGCGATTGCCGAGGATGACAGCGACGACGCCATCAGTTCCTTTTGAGAAATGTGTCGCGCAATGTCGCAAAATCGCTTATGATGTAAGCATATTTCGCACGCTTTGGAAGTAAAGCAGGTGATCACAGGAGGAAATACATATGAAAACAACACTGGTGGTGCTCGCGGCAGGCATTGGCTCCCGCTTTGGCGGCGGCATTAAGCAGCTCACGCCGATGGGACCAAACGGCGAGATTATCATGGACTATGCCATCTATGACGCCAGGCGCGCGGGTTTTGACAAGGTTGTCTTCATCATCCGCAAGGATCTGGAGCAGGACTTTAAGCGCATTATCGGCGATCGAATCTCGAAGGTCATTGAGACCGACTATGCCTTCCAGGAGCTCGATGACCTGCCGGCGGGCTTTTCGGTGCCGGCGGGCAGAAAAAAACCCTGGGGTACTGGCCAGGCTCTGCTCACTGTGCGCGGCAAGGTAAATGAGCCCTTTGTGGTCATCAATGCGGACGACTATTACGGTCCGGAGGGCTTCCGGGCAGTCCACAAGTATATGACGGAGGAGATGCAGCCGGGCGGCGACAAGCTTGATATGTGCATGGCAGGCTTCATCTTGAAGAATACGCTCTCGGACAACGGCACGGTGACGCGCGGTATCTGTGAGGTCAATGAACAGCATATGTTGAAAAGTGTCCGTGAGACCTTTGAAATCCGCATGACAGAAGATGGGCTGCAGGCAAAGGATGGAGAGGGCAGACCGGTCGCGCTGACACCGGAGCAGTATGTCTCAATGAATATGTGGGGGCTTCCGCCGCAGTTTTTGGATGTGCTCGCAGAGGGGTTCCCGGCATTTCTGCAGGCGCATGGCACGGAGCTAAAGAGCGAATATCTCCTGCCGAGCATTGTGGACAGCTGTATTCAGAGCGGCAAGGGCAGTGTCAAAGTGCTGCCAACGCATGACAAGTGGTTTGGCGTGACCTATCAGGAGGACAAGCCGACAGTCGTCGCGGCGATTCGCGCACTGATTCAGAGCGGACAGTATCCGGAGAAGCTCTATGACTAAGAATTGCCTCACGCTGATTGGCATGCCGGCCTCCGGTAAGAGCTCAGTCGGTGTTGTGCTTGCAAAGAAGACAGGTCGCCGTTTTATAGACGGCGACCTTCTGATTCAGGAGCAGAATGGAAAGCTTTTGAAGGATTTGATCGCCGAGCGCGGAGATAACGGCTTTCGCGCACTGGAGGATGAGACCCTATCGGCGCTTGAGGCCGAAAATGCTGTGATTGCGCCAGGCGGCTCGGTGATTTACGGCGAAAGGGCGATGGCCAGGCTCAAGGAACTCGGAAAAGTGATCTATCTTAAGCTCTCTTATCCCGCGATTCGGCGGCGGCTCGGTGATCTGACCGCGCGCGGCGTCAGCATTAAGAGGGGACAGACACTCCGGGATCTCTACCGGGAGCGCACGGTGCTCTATGAGAAGTATGCCGATCTCGTGATCGACGAGAATGGGCTCAGCACGCGAAAAGTAGTCGAGGTGATTGCGCGAGCCATTGGAGAGGGCGGCAATGAGACGGCGCAGACGCCGCGGAAAAAGGGGCGGCGCAGAAAGGGGAGAAACGATGGCAAAGGAAGTGTGGCACGGCGGAAACATGTTATATCCGGTGCCGGCAGTCATGGTGAGCTGCCGCGGAAACGACGGAACAAGTAATCTGCTCACCGTCGCGTGGGCGGGGACTGTGTGTTCTGACCCTGCTATGGTTTCTATTTCGGTGCGCCCGGAGCGTTTTTCCCATCGCCTGCTCGTGGAAAGCGGAGAGTTTGCCATCAATCTGACGACGGAGAAGCTGGTGCGTCAAACGGATGAGGCAGGCGTGCGCTCGGGACGCGACTGCGACAAGTGGGAACTTCTCGGGCTGACAGAGGAGAAGGCGGCAAAAATCAAGGCGCCGCTGGTCAAAGAGAGCCCGGTCAATATAGAGTGCCGCGTGAAAAAGCGCCTTCCGCTCGGCACACATGATTTATTTCTTGCGGAAGTGCTCGCGGTGGATGTTGACACGAGCCTGTTGGATGAGAAGGGAAAGTTCTGTCTCGAGAAGGCAAAGCTCATCACGTAC
>CALLVJ010000096.1 GCA_938010625.1 uncultured Stomatobaculum sp.
GAGCCGTTTCCGGAAATCGGTGTACCATGTGTTACCGTTGCATCAGTCTGTGTCCGAAAAAGGCAATCACCTTGCTCGGAAAGCGGGTGATCGAACAATGCCGCTGCGAAAAATATGAGTGATGCGTCTTACATCGTTTCTGTGCAGATCATTACCGCCGGGGATACAAACGTAGGGCAATGTATTGTAAGATTACGTTTTAATCGTATGCTTTCTCACTTCAGCCTGCGTTATACTTGCACAGAATTGCCATGGCTTTGGCCGTTAAACGGTTGCGATAATCCGGAGTAATATGCTGTCGTTTGGCGTGCGATAAAGGCTAAATCCGGTTTCGATTCAGGACAGAAAAACACCCGTTCAAATAACGAGTTTCGAAGCGGGAGAGGCTTCTAAGGTATCTTCGATATATTGATTGATAGACATCTGATGCGCGGTTGCATAAAGAAAGAGCTTTTTATGAAGCGCAGGGGAGAGTCGAATATTAAAACTGCCTTTAAAAGCAAGCTCAGGTTTCTTTCCTTCTTCTTTGCAATGTTCCAGATAGGTATCAACGGCATCATGAAAATCATTCAAAAGTTCCTTGGCAGATTCTCCTTCATAAGAGATAAGAGAGCGAATTCCCATGACTTTACCGAAAAAAAGACCATCCTCTTCTGAAAATTCGACGCTACCTACATAGCCTTTATACTGAATGGTATTATTCATATAAGACCCTCCTGTGTCAGCAGTGTAATGAGCTGTTTCACCTGATAACTTTTCAGCTCGTTCGCCGGATGTGGTTTGTGAAGTAAGATGCCTCCGTGTTCCTTGCTGGAGAAGATAATACGGGAACCGCTTGTTTTGCCCTTGTTTGAGCGTATGTAATCAAAATACCTGAGGAGTGCTTCAGCCTCGTCAAAGGTGAAGCCTTTTGGATTAGACTTGAGGTGTTGAATCAATTTTTCTTTTTGTCCCATAGGAGTTACCTCCATCATTGAAAGTATAGACGAGAGCTCCGCACTGTGCAACTATTTTTAGTTGCATGTCCGAAGACAGGCAAAAAGCTCTTGAATTGCCGCCTCCGAAATGCTATACTCTGCCGGTAAGCCGACATGTCGGAATGGCAGACGATGCAGACTCAAAATCTGTTGCTCTTAAGGGCGTGTGGGTTCAAGTCCCACTGTCGGCAGGCAGAGAATACCGGTTGTTTTCCCTGAATTGGGAGAGCAACCGGTTTTTATTTTGTTGATGCGCGGAATCTGCGGAGAGGCGGGCGCCTCGGTTGACGGAAAGCGCCTTCCCGCCTATACTTACGGGTAGCACGGAAACAAACAGTGGAGGTGGACTATGAAAAAGAGAAGAGTGAGTCTCTTGTGTGCGGCAGCACTGGCGGCGGCTCTCGCCGTGACCGGCTGCGGAAAGAAGAGCAGTCCCAAGGTGGTGGAGACTTCGGCGGAAAATCGCGCGGCCGAGACAGCGGCGAGTGTGGCGGCAACCTCCGGCAGCGCAGAGAGCAGCAGTGCGGCGGCGGGCAGCAGTGCAGCGGCGACCGAAAAGCGCGCGTTGATTTCGGCGAAAGTCGAAACCTATCAGAAGGACAATGTTTCAATCGGTTATCCGGTGGTCAGCGGTCTCACGGACAGCGCGCAGCAGGAGAAGCTGAACGCGCACTTAAAGGAGAACGCGCTCTCGCCGATTGAGGCGCTGCTCACCGATGCGGCAAAGGATCAGCTGACAGTACAGGCAGAGGTTGTCTCGGCGGATGCGGACCGCGTTGTGGTCGTGTACCGCGGCGAAATGCAGCGGGGCGGCGACACGGCGCCGGTCAAACTCTTCTATACCAATACGGTCGCGGTGAAGACCTTGAGGGATCTTGGCCTTCGAGATGCGGTGGATGCCGACAGCATGGTAAATTACGCGCTCGGTGACGCGTTCGAGCTCGACAACGCGGGCGAGAGCGAGGTCAATGCCTACAAGGCGTGGGTGCAGGCGACTGGCAAGGAGGCACTGCAAAAGTCGCTCGAAGAAAAGCTCACGGCATCTGACTTTCCGTTAAAGAAGGGCAAGGATGGCAAGCTCCAGTGGCCGGAGAGCTTCAGCTATGTGAAGAATGGAGAAATATACTTCTCGATTTCGGTGCCGCAGAATGTGGGCAATGTGGTCGTGATGAAGTATGACATGGTAACCAAGTAAAGCTTAGGTCTTTACAGGCAAAAGAGAATGGAGCAGACAACTCCATTCTCTTTCTGTTTTATACAAGAAATGTATCGCGTGTGTATAAAATTAGAAAATTTGCATGAAAAGTGCAGAAAAGCAGTTTTGCTGCCTTTTTACAGGGGAGTGTGTTAAAATTGCTGCAAAGAGAGGAGGCGGAATGGACT
>CALLVJ010000097.1 GCA_938010625.1 uncultured Stomatobaculum sp.
TAGCACATGCGCTGTAACCACCAGGCATAGCCGGTTCGCTCGTGATAATCCCAGTCGTAGAGCGGATTGCCCCAGAGCTGACCGTCCGGCGAAAAGTAGTCCGGCGGACAGCCTGCGACCCTTTTCGGTGCGCCATCCCCATCCATTTGAAAAAGCTCTGGATGCGTCCAGGCATCCGCCGAATCCGGCGCGACATAAATCGGCAGGTCGCCAATAATGGTAATACCATGAGCTGCCGCATAGTCTTTCAGACGCTTCCACTGCTCGTGAAACAGTACCTGCGTCCAGACATAAAAATCAATCTCCGCTTCGTGCGTCGCCTGAAAGGCGCTGAGCGCCTCGCTGTTCCGCTTCCGGAGCGGCTCTGACCAGCTAAGATAACTCTTGCCCCCCTCTGAATCCTTAATCGCGCGGTACAGGCAATACTCCCGGGTCTCTGGATGCAGGGCAGCGACAGCGGCTTCATAGGCCGTCTTGTCCTTCCTCCTGCGGACAGCACCTTCCCCCGGCACGTCCGCGCCCGTCAGGCTCTCCCGAAAGCGCTTATGTGCGCATCGGAGCAGAGCTTCCCGCGACTCGTAGATGTGCCCGTAGTCAATTTTGCCCGCATCCTCCGGGTTGCGCTCTCCCACGAGTTCCTCTTCGGTGAGCAGTCCCAGCGCCTTCAATTCCTCGAGATCAATAAAATACGGATTGCCCGCAAAACTTGAGAACGACTGATAGGGTGAGTCGCCATAACCGGTGGGGCCGAGCGGCAAGATCTGCCAGTAACTCTGCCCTGCCTCCTTCAGACAATCAATCCAGCGATAGGCTTCGATTGAAAAAGAGCCAATTCCAAAGTCGCCCGGAAGACTGAATACCGGAAGCAAAATACCTGCAGCACGTTTCATTTCTTTTTCTCCATTCCCATTGCGCGGTCAATCCGTTTCTTCGCTGCGCCTGCGACACCCGCAGCTTTTCCGGCAACCCCCGCAGCCTTTCTGCCCGCCGCGTCCTTTGCCTTGCCCGCGACATCCGCGGCCTTTTCGAGAAGACTTTCTGTCTTCTGCCTTGCCGGTATTTCCTCCGCCTTTTCGGCGCGCGGCGCTGCCTTCTTTCCGCTCTCACGCTTCTTGCAGGCAAAGAAGAGCGCACTGTAGGCCGGCAGGCGGATGCTGATCCCGATATCTCTGTCATCTACCTCCATCGCGCGGGCGGGAAGAGCGCGCGGATTCAGCGTGCCGCTTCCGCCAAAACGCTCTTCGTCTGTCGAGAAGATTTCCTTGTAGCTCCCTGCATAGGGCACGCCCAGATTAAAGCGCGGATAGCTGGTGCCCGAGAAGTTCACGGCAATCAGCAAATCCTCCCCCGCGGCGCGGCGCAGGAAAATCACCACATTCTCCTGATAGGAATGACAGTTCAGGAAAGTAAAGCCCTCCGTATCGCTATCGCCCTCATAGAGCGCCGGGTGCGCGAGGTAAAAGGCATTCAGCGCTGCCGCACAAGCTTTGATGTTGCGGTGTGAGGGATAGTCGAGCAGCGGGAAGTTCAGCACGCCATCTGCCTGCAAAGGCTCTAGCATGCCAAATTCCTGTCCGGCAAAGAGCAGCTTCTTGCCAGGGTGCGCAATCACAAAACCGAAAAAGGCGCGGATCAAGGCAATGCGCTCTTCAAAGGGCAGGTAGCCCACGCGCCCGAGAAGAGTGGGCTGCTGCTCCGAGAGGAAGCTGTGCGAAAGCGGCAGAACATACTGCTCTGAATACTGATATAGCTGCGCATAGGAGAGCTCTCCGTAGCGCTGGCTCTTGCCCGCCTCATCTGCACCGAGATAGGCGAGCATGCCTGCAGCAAAGCCCTGGTTGCAGCGGAAATCAAAGCCAAGTCCATCGTCCTTGACCGGCGCTGTGGTGAGCGGCCACTCGGCGCTGCCATCGGCAATCAGCAGAAAGCCCGGTATTTTCCTATGTGCCGTGAGGCTCAGCTTCCGGAGAAACGCAGCGCCATCCAGATTTTCGCCGCCGCCATAGCAGTTCCGATTCTCATTTGCCTGAAACCAGAGCGCCGATGCCATATCAATCACGCGGACGCCATCCAGGTGGAACTCCGACGCGAGGAAGCAGAGATTCGAAAGCAGGAAAGATTGCACTTCCGCACGTCCAAAGCGGAATATCGCCGTGTCCCCCCCGCCATTCTCTTCATAGATCGGCGTTCCGTCAAAACAGGCGAGCCCGTCCTCCTCCCGCGGAAAGCGGATACAGCTCCAGTCCATGAGAACGCCAATGTCCACGCGGTGCAGCGCATTCACGAGCGCACGGAAGCCATTTGCAGTCCCAAGTTTCGCACTGAGCGAAAAGTAGGCGCTCGTCAGATATCCGAGCGAAGCCGCATTGCGCGCTTCGAGCAGTGGCATGAGAAGCACCTGTGTGTAATGCAGCTCTTTGAGATACGCCGGCAACGTTTCCGCAAGTTTCAAATAGTCAGCGTCTGCAGCGAAACTCGCGAGATTCAGCTCATAGATGTTGATCGGCTGCTCGCCTGCATTCTTCCCATAGCGGAGCGCTCGCTCTGCGATATAGTCCTGATCATCCCAGACAAAGTCCGGCTCTCCTTCTGCGACTCTCGAAGCGCCGTCGCCCGAGGGCTCGACTGCCTGCGCATAGGGATCCGCCCGAAATAAAATTTCTCGCGCATAGGTTTTGATCTCATACTTGTAGAGTGCGCCCGGCTGGACATCCGGCACAAAAAGCGCAAAAATACCGCTGTCTCCCATGCGCCGCAGCTCATGGATTCTGCCGTCCCAGCTGTTAAAATCACCGACCACCGAGACACGCATCGCATTCGGCGCGAAAACTGCAAAGCGGACGCCCGAGACGCCTCCGATCTTCTTCTCATGCGCGCCCAGAAAGGTATGCGCCGCTGTGCTCTCTCCTGCCTTGTACTTGCGGATTTCTGTCTCCGGCAACTCCGGTATAAAGCGATACGGATCCTCTGTGACGGTCTCACTCCCATCCGCCTCCGGAAGAATCAACTGATAGCGCAGATTCTCCTTCTCCCCCGGAAGCAGACAGGCAAAAAATCCGCTCTCATCGACCAGTTCCATCGGCGTTCTGGTTTTGCCGCGCTGCAACAGGACGCTCTCACGCCCCGGAAAAAATGCCTGCACGAGTATGCCTCTGTCTGTCTTATGTGGTCCTAGTATGGCGTGCGGATCTGCGGACTCTGAGTAGACAATCTCTTCGACTGCTGCCCAGTCCATGACCTCGTATAGCTCTCGTTCCATGCAGCTTCCTCCTGCTTGTCTGTAATGCTTTTAGTTTATCACAGCACAGCCTTCTTTTTCCACTGTACGGCGCAAAATACGTGCGTTTTCGGCACAACATTCATGCACTTTTACGGCCTGCTCGCCCTTGCCTAATGCGGGCGATGTCGACTATACTATTATTTTGTAGAAAAATAAAAGGAGCGGAAATCATGACCAAACCGGACAAGATCACCAAAAAGAATAACGCCTTTCGCGAACTGCTCAGCTGGATTCAAATTATTGTAATTGCCGCTGTTATCGCCTTTTTGCTCAACAGCTTTCTAATTGCAAACTCCCGTGTCCCCACGGGCTCCATGGAAAATACCATCATGACAGGCGATCGTGTCATTGGCTCTCGCCTCACCTATCGCTTTGGAGAACCGAAGCGAGGCGATGTGATCATCTTCCACTGGCCGGACAATGAAAAGATGCTCTTTGTCAAGCGTATTGTCGGTTTGCCCGGCGATAAAGTTACGATCCGTGACGGTCACGTCTACCTGAACGATTCTGAGACGCCACTTGAGGAGCCCTATATCAAGGAGCCAATGATCATAGAGCCAGAAAAGAGCTTTCAGGTTCCGGAGGGCGCCTACTTCTGCATGGGCGATAACCGCAACGAGTCGATGGACGCACGCTACTGGAAGAACAGTTACGTCTACAAAAATAAAATTCTCGCAAAGGTTCTGTTCCGCTACTGGCCCGGCATCAAAGCCATTCACTAAAAACAGCGTGTCTTACATCTCATGCGTGCTTCCGCCATACTGTGAATCCCGATTTGTCGTTTCAAAGGAGTTACTATGTCAGATGTAAAGAAAACTGAGGAGACGGGGCGCAAACGCCCCGTGTGGCTCGACTGGGTACAGATTTTTGCCATCGCGGCAGTCCTCGCCTTTGTGTTGAATACCTTTCTGATTGCCAATGCGCGCGTCCCCACCGGTTCCATGATCAAGACCATCATGCCGGGCGACCGCGTGATCGGCTCTCGCCTCGCCTATCACTTTGAGGATCCAAAACGCAGCGATATCATTATCTTCCACGCGCCCGATGAACCGGAGACCCTTTATGTGAAGCGCATCATCGGTCTTCCGGGCGATAAAGTCACGATCCGAGACAGCCACGTCTACTTAAACGATGCCGAGACACCTCTCGACGAGCCCTATCTCAAAGAACCGATGAAACCTGCGGCAACGCAGGAATTCGAAGTCCCCGCGGGCGCCTACTTCTGCATGGGCGACAACCGGAACGGCTCAATTGACGCGCGCTACTGGAAAAATCACTATGTCTACCGGGACAAGATTGTCGCGAAAGTCCTGTTCCGCTACTGGCCTGGTATCAAGGCCCTCAAATAAAAAATCAAAAAAACAGGGCAAAAAAGAGCTCCCTTGGGAGCTCTTTTTCCATTTTTTGGCATCTTGGCAATTCAGTTGTTTTAGTTCTTAATTTTATTTCTTTTCATTGATCTCTGCTGCTCTCTCCAGTTTCTCAACAGTGCTCACGCTGTTCCGAAGCAGCAAATCGACGAGCACAAGGTTCACCATGGACTCGACCACGACGGCTGCGCGCGGCATAATGGTCGGGTCGTGCCGCCCCTGAATTTCAATCGTGACCGGCTCGCCTGTGCAGCTCACAGTCTCCTGCGCGCTGCCAATCGAGGGTGTCGCCTTCACAGCTGCGCGGAACAAAATGTCACTGCCGTCCGAAATGCCGCCGAGCATGCCGCCCGCGTGATTCGTCTTTTTGCCAATACCATGTCTGCTCGGGCAGAACGCGTCATTGTCCTCACTGCCGCGCCTTTTGCTGACTTCGAAGCCGTCGCCAAACTCAATGCCCTTCACAGCGCCTATGCTCATCACAGCTTTTGCGAGTTCTGCGTCGATCTTATCAAAGACTGGCTCACCGAGCCCCGGGAACATGCCCTGCACACGGCAGCTCACCATGCCGCCGAGCGAGTCTCTGTCCCGCATAACTTCCTTTAAGTACGCAGCCGCCCGCCTTGCTGCCTCCGGGTCGGGCATGCCGAGCGGGTTTTCCGCACAGACCGCTTTGTCAAAAGTCTCCGCCTCGATTTCGCCGACCGCGCTCACATAGGCAAAAGCGCGGATGCCGAACACCGCGAGGAGCTTCGCCGCGACCGCGCCGCCGATCACCCGTCCTATGGTCTCTCGCCCCGAGCTTCTGCCGCCGCCCCGCGGATCCCGGAAGCCAAACTTCTGGTCAAAGCCAAAGTCCGCGTGCCCCGGGCGATAACAGTCCCAGATCGACTGGTAATCTGACGAGCGCTGACCTTTGTTTCGCACCAGAACAGCAATCGGCGTGCCGAGGGTCTTTCCCTCGAAGACACCTGACAGAATCTCGCAGGCATCCGCCTCCTTCCTGGGCGTCGAAAAGGCAGACTGTCCCGGTTTTCTGCGGTCCAAATAGACCTGAATGTCCTCTGCCGCGAGCGGAAGACCTGCCGGACAGCCGTCAATGACTGCGCCGAGCGCTATGCCGTGCGACTCCCCGAAGGTACTCACGCGAAACAGAGTTCCAAAAATACTACCTGCCATTTACGAGTCCTCTCCGACTGAGACAATGACGCAGCAGTTCGGCTGGCTCACCGGAATTTCATTTGTATTCATGACAATCAGCTTTTTCTCATAGTCAACCTTGAAGAATGAAAGCGTTCCGCTCTCGTGGTTCACGCTCACAATGTGCTGCCCGTCCGGAAATACTGCGACATCCTTCGGATACTCACCGCTGATCGGGAGATTGAATTCTGCAGTCAGCAGCCCCGTCTCTGCGTCGCGCGAAAATAATGTCACGCTGTTATCGCCTGCATTTCCCACAAAAACGTAGTGATCGTGCGCTGTAAAGGTCATGCAGGTCGCAGCATTCAATGCGCCAGGCGCATTGTCGCCCGTCGTGCAGACTGTCTGGAGCTTCGCGAACTCCGGCATCCCCCTGTCCTCGGAAACTGTATAGCGAAACACATCAATCGCATTTGTCATATCGTAGAGCAAGTAAAGGAAGCGATTGTCCTTTGAAAAGGTAAAGAAATAAGGCGAAGCGCCGCGCGCCGCCCGGATTGCATCGACAAGACGGATCTCGCCGGGGCGTCCTGTAAAGCGGTAAATGCTCACCTGGTCAATGCCGGGATCCGCCGACATCACAAAGCGCATGTCGCGGGTCGGCTTTGAGCAGGTGATGTGCGGTCTTGAACCGCGCTCTGCGATCGAGCCAAGTCCTTTGTGGTAGACTTCATCCACAATAGGGCCCACCGTTCCGTCCGGCTCAAGCCGAAGTATGGTGAGCTTGCCGTCGTGATAGCCCGAGGTATAGAGAAACTTGCCGGCCTGATCCACGCAGATATGGTGCGGCCGCATGCCGTTCACCTTTTTGCTTGAGACGCGAACCAGACCACCATCCGGCAGAACGCGGAAAGCGACTACGCCGTAGTCCTCCACAGCGTACAGCATGCGCCCGTCGCCCGATACAATCATATCGGAGGCATTGTCTACCTCTACTTCCGTGCGCTTCTGAAAGCTTCCTTTCTCCACATTCACATCAAAAATCGTGATGCCTTTTGCCTTTCCCGTATAGGAGTAAGACCCCACATACGCCACATACTTTTTCATTGTCTCTCCTCCCCGCGCAATGCCGCGCAAACTCAAGGGATTTTCTGCCTGTTTTCCTCCCGCTCATTCTAGCACAAGCTCTCCGAAAATTCTATTGACACCCCTTTCAAAACCTGTATAATCGTACCGGTGAGTTTATTTTTACTAAACTAAAAGTTTAAGGAGGCTGTTCTTGGAGATCGGTGAAAAAATCAGGCGACTGCGCATTCTGAACAATCTGACCCAGGAAGAACTCGCGGATCGCGCTGAGCTCTCCAAGGGCTTCATCTCCCAGTTGGAGCGCGATCTGACTTCGCCGTCCATCGTGACGCTGATGGATATTCTGCAGTGTCTTGGCACCACACCTTCCGATTTCTTCAGCGAAAAGGAGCCGGAACAACTTGTGTTCCGAAAAGCAGACTACTTCGAGAAACAGGACAGCGAGCTCAAGAATCACATCTGCTGGCTCATTCCGAACGCCCAGAAAAATATGATGGAGCCAATTCTCCTGACACTGGAACCCGGCGGCCGCATGGCAGAGGACGCCCCGCACGCCGGCGAAGAATTCGGCTATGTGCTGAGCGGGAGCCTTGAGCTGCATCTCGGCAATGAGACCCGCCGGGTCAAAAAGGGCGAGAGCTTCTACTATCGCTCTGAAAGAAATCACTATGTCAGCTCCAAAAGCGGATGCACACTGCTCTATGTCAGCACACCGCCATCCTTTTAAGAGAGGAAATTTTGTCTATGTCAACTCTGGTAGATCTGCAGCACATCTCCAAGTCCTTTGACGGCGAGATGGTGCTCGACGACTTGAATTTGACCGTTCCCGAAAACTCGTTTGTGACTCTGCTCGGCCCCTCAGGCTGCGGTAAGACCACGACACTCCGCATTCTCGGCGGCTTTACGATGCCGGACAGCGGCACTGTGATGTTTGATGGTCAGGATATTACTTCTCTGCCGCCAAACCGCCGCCAGCTGAACACGGTATTCCAGAAATATGCGCTGTTTCCGCACATGAGCATCGCCGAAAATATCGCTTTCGGCCTCAAAATCAAGGGAAAGAGCAAAGCTTATATCGACGACAAAATCCGCTATGCCTTAAAGCTCGTAAATCTCTCAGGCTTTGAGAAGCGCGATGTGAACTCGCTCTCAGGCGGTCAGCAGCAGCGCATCGCGATTGCGCGCGCCATTGTGAACGAGC
>CALLVJ010000098.1 GCA_938010625.1 uncultured Stomatobaculum sp.
CCCGATTCTGGAGCGAATATTGCTCCGTGCAAGCCTCACGCTGGTGGACAGCTGCTTCTGTGACGACGAGGCGGCTGGCGGCATGGCAAAGAGCATTGAGACCTTGCAGGCCATTTTTGCCGTGGAGGCAGATATGCCGGGAGACAAGTGGCAGCGCGCCCTTCGGGAGCTCTCGCAGCGGGATGATCTGAGTGCCAAGCTCTCGGGGCTTGCGACTGCCATTCGTCTGGACAGCGGCGATCTCGGCGAAGAGGAACTCTCCCGGGAAATCAGCCGCCGCATGTCGGTTGGTTTCAGGGCAGAGCTCGGTGCGCTCTGGTTTGAGGGGCTCTCGATGCGGAATCACTACGCTCTCTTGGTGCGCCGCGTGGTCTGGGAGAGCCTGAGCCGCTACATTGACGCCATTCCCGAGGACTGTTGGCAGCGCGCCATGGTATTTTTGCGCCGCGCCTTTGCGTCTTACAATGCAGGTGAGAAGGATATGGTCGCAGAAAACCTGGCGGAAATCTGGGGGCTTGAGAAGCGGCAGGTCAGTGAGGCGCTGAATGCAGAGCTTGGCAAAGAGGAGAGCCAGGCGCTCGAGTCGTTTGATTTTGATGATTTCTAGGAGGAGCGGATATGGACGAAAACGAAGTGCGCATCCGGAAGTGGAGACTGCTCCTCGGCCGGGAGGGCGAGGCAAAGTGGAGCGCCTATGGGAAGGACAGCGCGTCCTATCTATCTGAGGAGGACAGACAGATGGACGCCGCGCTCGATGCGATTTACAATGCCGACGCCTATTTCTCCTATGCAGACAGCGGCATCGCGCAGCCGGGAGGGAGGGGCAGCAGTCGGACAGCCGTCATCAGCCGCTGGCTCGGAGACCTTCGCAGTCTCTTCCCGCCGGAACTTGTGAAGCTCGTGGAGGGCGATGCAGTGGAGCGCTGTGGCATGAAGGAGCTCTTGTTTGAGCCGGAGCTTCTCGACAGCGCTGAGCCGAACGTGGATCTCGGCAGCATGCTGCTCCTCTTAAAGGATCAGGTGCCGAAGCAGAGCAAAGAGAGCGCACGCCGCTTTATCCAGCGCATTGTCGAGGAAATTCAGCGCCGTCTCGCGGAAGATGTGCGCCGTGCGGTGACAGCTGCCTGCAAGCGGACCGAACATACGCCCATCCCCTCGGCGACAGGCCTGGATTTTAAGAAGACCATACGGCAGGGGCTCAAAAACTATGACGCCGCGCGAAAGCGCATTCTGCCGGAAAAGTATTACTTCTTTGCCAGACAGCAGAACAATGCCGCCAAGTATCACATCATCCTCGATGTCGACGAGAGCGGCTCGATGGGCGAGTCTGTGATCTATGCCTCGGTGATGAGCAGCATCCTCGCCTCACTCCGCGCGGTCAAAACTCATGTCGTCGCTTTTACGACGGAGGTGGTGGATCTCAGCGATAAACTCGAAGATCCGGTCGAGCTGCTCTTTGGTTTTCAGCTCGGCGGGGGCACTGACATCAATAACTCAGTCAAATACTGTGAGACCTTGATTGAGGAGCCGAAGAAAACGCTCTTTTTCCTGATCACGGATCTCATGGAGGGCGGTAACCGCGCTGCATTGATGCGGCGCATTTCGGAGATGAAGGAGGCAGGTGTCCGCGTGATTGTCCTGCTCGCGATTGCGGACGGCGGTGCACCGTATTATGATGAGCGGAATGCAAAACACATCGCCTCTCTCGGCATTCCCTGCTTTGCCTGCGCGCCGGAGCGGCTGCCGGAACGGCTGCCTCTACATGGGGGATTTGGCCGACGAAGGGGTGTGGGAATTTG
>CALLVJ010000099.1 GCA_938010625.1 uncultured Stomatobaculum sp.
AACCACATAAGAGCTACAAAAATGAGAAAAGGCATAAAACCTCCTTCTGCCAACCTTACTCCGTGAGGAAAGTCATATTGGGCCAGAGCTGTTTTAACCGGCTCTCTGGATAGTAGCGATCAATGAATTCCTCAATGGCATTATCTGCCTGCGGTCGCTTAAGACGCAGCGTTGCACGCACCATGACCGCCGCGGTCACTGCCATATCGCAGGCGAGAAAAATCGCAATGCCCCAGCTGAGCATCAGTCCCAGCATGGGCGGAATCTTTTCAATCTGTCTGGAAATCGGCGGATAGGCAAAGCGCCTCCAGCCCACAGCGAGCAGCCCCCAGAAGATCATGAACAGCACATTGGTTCTGCCGTCAATGTTCAACGGCATATGGCTGTAGTCCCAGAATTTCATTCCAAACACAGCCTCGGTGAATACAGAGCAGAGATACTCAAAGGCGCCGCCAAAGAAAAAGCCCACCACAAAAGTGCTCGGAATATTTTGCTTTTCAATACGCGACAATACCAGTGTTAGCACAACTGCACCGAGCCCCCAGACAATGCTGAACGGCCCCAGCACCAGACTGGAACGCCGCATCCAGACACCAGCTGTTGCAAACACATAGATAGTCTCAATCCAGTCGCCAAGCAGCGCGCAGAGAAATAGCATCCAAACCATTTTTTCAAAACTGATCCCCTGCGCAAATACAACCCCCTGCGCGCGCAGCTCGCGGTCTGCTTCGGCCATACCGCCCTCTTTCACCCGCCGAAGCGAGGGATAGACGCGATATACCCGCTCCCAGAGATGCCGCGAGAGACGCTCGCCGAGCTGCAACTTATGTTCCCACAAAAAATTCTGCTCTTCCCGTGGGCGATACTTTGCAAGCATTGTCACCAGAATGACATCGACAAGCAGCAGAAGTCCCAGGACTAGAGCAATGATGCGCACGGCGAGCAACGGCAGCAGTGAGACCAGCGAAAACAGCACTGGCTGCACCACCGTATAGAGTGCCGCATAAATCAGACTGAGCCCGAGAGCCTGCAACAGACGCATTCTAAAGTTTGCCTGGCATCTGATTTTCTTCACGCTTCCCGTTCTGGCGCGCAGCACCCACTCGGTAAAAAACTCCGACAGGTAGCCGATGATCATGGTCTGAATCAGAATGAACAGAAAGGCAGAATTGATTGAGAGTCCGCTGCTGTTTGCCATAATCAGAATAACCATCAGCGCACCGTGTGATATAAGAAGCGGCAGATCCCAGATGCCGCAGTTCACAAAGCGATGCCATTGCAGGCTGTAGAGCAACGTCTCCAGCACCCAGGCAGCAAAGGCATACAAGAAAAAATAAATGACTAAATCAGAACCATTAAACAGACGCATATCTTCGATTTATGTCCAGCCTTCTTCTTACTTTTTCAGCGCCAATCCGCCGTGGTACGCCTTGCCAACCACCGAGCCAATCACGCGGTAACTCAGGCTCGCAATGTCAACTATAATGGGGCGGAGCTTTTCAATTCCGCGGATAGCCCTTTTTCTGTTATAGCAGTTCTGTCACAATCTTGCAATCAAATCGCGTCAGAACCCGCGCCCGCATGCCCTCTATGTCCAGCACGCCGCGCGCAAACCCACGCCGCACAAGCTCAGGCGGCACAAAGCAGTCAAACTTCTCAAACACCGGCACTTCTCTCTCATAGAGCAGTTCCTCCGGCGCAAAGTCCTTTGCCGCTTCTTCCGCTAAAATATCGAAAAATTCCTCTCTGCTGACTTCCATCGAAAACATCAGATAATAGGGGCGCGCGCTCATGAGTCCTCTCAGCCCAAGGCGTTCCTTGCAGCGCAGTTTCAAAAAACGCTCCAGCGCAAGAAAAGCATAGCTGCCGAGCCAGGGAAACAGCGCCCACAGCTTTTCGCCAAGCGACACGAGCTCGCTCTCCCCGAGCCCTGTCGACACTGCCAGTGTGCGCGCCTCGAGAAGCCGCGCCGCCGCATTTCGCTGTAAATAAGAATACCGCTTCTCTTCGAGCAGTGTCTGCCACATGCGCTCCAGAATGCGCGTGTCAACCGAACCCGCGACATCACCAAAGTAGGCCGGAACCCTGCCCTTGATTAAAGTGCAGAACACGGTATGGCTCTTGTGATTCACTTCATCGACCGCCCAGACGCGCCCTGCGATCGCAATCCGCTCCCCTGCGGGCAGCGTAAAAGTGACGTCCTGCAGCACCAGCTGCCTGCCATAGCCCGCAGACAAATTCCGCACTGCGACCGCCACTTTTTGCTCCCGCATGACTTCTCCTCCCGCGCTCATTTCAGATGCGCTGCAATCAGTTTTACATTGTGCTCTACCATCGTGATATAGCTGTCGCCATCCTGTCCCTTCGGCGCGAGCGAGTCGCTGTAGAGCTCATCGCTGCCGCCATGCACCACTTCGACCGAAAAGCCGCGCGCCGCGCAGCTCTCCTGCAATTTTTCCATGCGCGCCGGATCTGTCGTTGACTCTGCAAAAATCGCCTTGATTTTGTGTGCCACAATGAAGTCAGCGGTCTCTGCCATGTCATTCGTCGAGAGCTCTGCATCTGTGCTGACGCCCTGCGGCGCTTTTACTTCGATTCCATAGCGGCGGGAAAAATAATGAAAGGCATCATGCGGCGTGACCAGAATGCGGCGCTCCGCCGGAATCTCCGAGAGCGTCATCCGGATTTCGCTGTCCAGCGCCTCCAGCTTTGCCTGGTAGGCCGCGAGATTCTCCTGAATCTCTTTCTCGTGTTCCGGCAGCTTTTCCATCAGCGCCTTCGTTGCCTCCGCACAGGCCTTCTCATAGAGTTTGACATCGAACCAGAAGTGCGGGTCAGCCGCATTTTCCGCAAGCCCCATGCTGCTGTCTGCGGCGAGGATATCATCTCCCGCGAAGGAAGCCGTGACCGGATGCGCCTTGAGTGCCTCTAAGAGTTCTGTCATATGCCCCTCAAAGTGCAGTCCGTGGTACAGCACGAGATCCGCCTCCTGAAATTTCTTCTGATCTTCCGGCTTTGCCTCATAGCTGTGCGGGTCCTCGCCCGCCGGAATAACCAGCGCAATCTCTGTATAGTTTCCTGCAAGCTGTTCTGTCATATCCTGAAGAAAGGTTGTCGTAACTGTCACCTTTAGTTTTTCGCCCTCTGCCTTTTGCTCGGTCCGCTGGCCGCAGGCACCGAGTGCCAAAAGCACAAGAACAGCAACCCCAAATTTCTGTAACTTTCTCTGAATAACTTGTATGCTACGCATTCCAGTCACCTCCTGCCGTTTTAATTAGCTATAACTAACATTATCTATTCATATGATAGCATTGACTAACTAATAATGCAAGCGGTTTTCATCTGCACTTCTCCCTATTATTCAAAAACCGCAGCAGCGCTCTCACACGCTGCCGCGGTTTTTACGCGAGGGACTCGGAGTGACGGGCTTCGAACCTTCCTGGCGCGTTATTCTTTCGGGAAGGGATCTTCCGGAAAGCGAAAAGCTCGAAACTCTCCTCGCAATGCCGTGTACAATTCTAATAGTTGCATGGCTTCTCCCGCATTGCCATCGTAATATCCAATTCTGGCATCTACTTTCCAAGGCTCAATGCGATGCCACGCTTGAAACCAGCAGCCTTGCTCTCTGCCAAGATCCGTGAACTGTCCCAACATATATCTGCCTGTCCGCTCTGCTATCTCCAGATACTTTTTGTCTTTTGTCAGCGCATAGAAGCCAAGCAACACTTGCTCCAAGGCTGCAGTGCCGCAGCACAGGCACATGACATTCCAATAGCCCTTGAAATGAACTTCCGGCGCCCCTGCCTGCAGCATTCCCTCCAGCAGCTTCGCTGCAAATTGGATATAGTGTGTTTTCCCTTGCAGCACAGTCTCATCAATCTGTGAAAGGAGGATGAACAGTCTCGCTGTACCGGCAAATCCATTGCACAAGCCAAGAACATAAATGTGTTCGGGATTGGGAAGGCAGAATGGTGTCAGCACCCTCCCTTGTTCTTCCGTGCATATATGCGCAATATACGCTGCTCCCTTCTCTGCCGCCTCTAAAAACTCTCTCCTGCCTGTTTCCTGGTAAAATTTTGCCAGCACATAAGCCGTTCCGGCGGTTCCGTAGAAAAAGTTTGGCATCTCTCCGCCATCCTCAACTCCAATATTCGGAACCGTAATGGTCTTCCATCGAAGCGCGCCTTTCTCAACTGTATCAGCCTGTGCCAGTAATTGATCTGCAGCCAGAATAGCCAGTTCTCTCCAGACCGGCTTCTGGAAGTACTTCGCCTCATATAAGAGATAAAGCGCGATCCCAGCATCATACGAGATGCCTCCCGGTTCTCCTGTCCATGCAACGCCGCCTTCCACATGTTTTGCAAGCGCAACGATTTTTTCTGTCTGCTGCACCGCAAAATCCAGATATCTTTTCTCGCCCGTCGCTTTGCCGAGCTCTGTCAATACAAAGCTCAAACCAGCTGTTCCACTCACAGGGCCAATTTCCGAGCCCGCAACTCCCATATCAGTCTGCATGATTTTTCCATCATTCCAGTTGGCCAGAATATAATCGGCCGCAAGACATGCGTCCTCCTGCCAGGAATGATCTCTGGTCACCCGCGACAGTTCAAGAAAAAACAAAATGGCGCCCGGCATGCCGCTGTAGACAGAAAACACTCCCATTACAGCATCTCCTTCCGGGTGCATGGGATCTTCGTTCCAGTGGATTCCTCTCTCCGTTCTCTCTGCATGTTCCCGCAGCCAATTTCCAACACGAACGGCTGTGTTAAGATAATCTTCTGCCGACGGCATCCGAAACATGGGGCGAATCAGTACTCCCTCTGTCTGCTTTTTCATTGCGCCACGCTCCTTTCTGAATTCCCTTTGCACTATGCTCTCATTGTCCGACACCAGCCTGGTATTGCCATAACTCGTATTCTTGCCGTTTCTCACTTGACCTGGATACAGAGAGAGGAACAGAATCCCTTTTGATTTCTGCTCCTCTCTCTCTGATCCGGCTGATTTCTCTGCAGCTGTCACAGTTTTTCTTTATTTTTTGCTGTTTTTCTTTCTCTCTGCATAGCCATTTAGATAGTACAGAGCCGCCCAGCAGGCATCGTGAGAAGCTGTCTGGAGACTGTTGCTCTCAGGATAGATTTCCACAAAATCAAATCCCTTTGCACCGGCCAGTCCAGCCTCATGAAGCATCATGCAGAGTTCATAGGAAGTCAGTCCGCACATATCCTGCGGTCCCTGTGTCATGCTGGAAGCATCCAGTGCATCCGCGCAAATTGTGACATAGACATACTCCGTATCCTGAAATGCAAGCGCAATGGCCTTGTCAATGCTTGCCTTCCACCCATTTTCCTTAATTTCCCTTCCAAGAATGACATTTGCGCCGAACTTCCGCGCATTGTTAAACTCCTCCTGATGATTTCTCGGGCCGCGAATGCCAATGTGGACAATCTTGGAGGGATCCATGTTGGGATCCTTATAGAGCTGATAAAACGGCGAACAACGGGCGTAAAGATCATCTCCAAAATTCGCATAGTTATCCAGATGCGCATCAAAATGTAAAATCCCCACCTTCTTGGGGTGACGCTTTGCAATTTCACTGACAATCGGATATGCAATTCCGTGATCTCCGCCAAAGGTAACCGGCACTGCCCCTGCATTGAGAACTGTTGCGATCCTATCCCGAATCTGCTGGAATGTAAACTCATAATTGCCGTTCTGGCAGGCGACATCTCCGAAATCTGCTCCCTTTAGATATGCAAACGAGTCGATGCCAAAGTCCGGCAGAAACCCCGTATAGCGGATGGAGACAGCGCGAATTGACTTAGGTCCCTCCGTCGTCGAGGAATACCCTCCAATCGTGCAGCCGCCTTCCCACGGCACCCCATTGATTACCACATCCATTCCTGCAAGATCCTCCTTGCACTCTGCGACAGGAAGATTCAGCCAGGACGGGACGCCGCTGTAAATATTGTTCGGCAAAAACTTCGGATCATAGATGGTCGGTTTACTGTATTTCATAGAATACCTCCTTTGTATTTTTCAAGCTCATCTCTATCGCTTCTCTTGGAACATTGCTCTGCAATATTCAGGAGAATACGCCGAGGAAACTGCTTACGCCAAGAATCAGCGAGATTGCAAAGATTGCAATCCCCAGAATTGTGGTGACCGGTCCATTCTTATATTTTCCCATAATCTTTTCGCGGCAGGTGAGATAAACTGTAACACCCACAACGACCGGAAGAACAATGCCGTTTACAGCCTGCGCTGTCATAATCAGACCGAGCGGATTGCTTCCCAATGCCGCAATCACAATTCCTGTGAGCAGAACCGCTGCATTTGTGATGGTATAGCGCTTGTCAGAAGTATCTGTCTTCCAGCCGAAAAGACCTGCGAGAACATAGGACACACCCATTGGCGTGCAGACAGCGCTGGAAACACCT
>CALLVJ010000100.1 GCA_938010625.1 uncultured Stomatobaculum sp.
CGGGACATTTTCTTATCTGCACGGGAAGCTCCTGAAAATAAAAAAGGCGGTGGATGGCGGCGCGGCGTCCGGCGCAGTGCCCGGCGAGATTCTCGCGGCAGATGAGCGCGGCATTTTTGTGCAGACTGGCGAGGGCGCGCTCTGCATCACAGAGCTGCAGCCGGAAGGCAAGAAAGTGATGAGGGCAGCTGACTGGCTCCGCGGCGCCAAGGTACAGAACGGCGAATGCTTTCAGCGCGCCCGGAATGCAGAAAACGAGGGATAAGACAGAGAGGAGAGTATATTATGTACGGCTACTATGGATTGGATTGGACGTACCTTCTTGTACTCGCAGGTGTGGGACTGACGCTTGGTGCGCAGGCTTTCTTAAAGAGCATATTTGCCCGCTATTCGAAAGTGCGGAGCAGCACGGGGCTCACAGGGCGCGAGGTCGCAGAGCAGATTCTCAGGGCCAATGGAATTTATGATGTCACGGTGCAGCCGGTCGCGGGACAGCTGACCGACCACTATGACCCGGCGAAAAAGACCGTAAATCTCTCAGAAGTCATTTATGATTCCCGGAGCATTGCGGCGCTCGGTGTCGCAGCGCACGAATGCGGCCATGCAATTCAGGATGACAAGAGCTATTTTCCGCTGCGCTTCCGGCATGCACTGGTGCCGCTCGCCAATCTTGGCTCGCAGCTTGCCATGCCAATTATCATCATTGGCGTACTGCTCAGCAACAGCCGGAATTTGCTGGGACCACAGCTTTTGAACCTAGGGCTGCTCGCATTCAGCCTTGCGGTTCTGTTTCAGCTTGTCACGCTGCCGGTCGAGTTCAATGCGAGCCGGAGAGCGCTGATTCAGCTCCGGAAGCTGCGAATTCTGCCGTCCAATGAGGAAAGCCAGGCGCGCGAGGTGCTGTTTGCGGCGGCTCTGACCTATGTGGCAGGCGCTGCGTCCTCACTCTTACAGCTTCTTCGGCTCTGGATTCTGTTCGGTGGAAGAAGGCACGATGACTGAGCCGAGTGCGAGAAGTGTTGCCTTGGACTGCCTGCTCCTCATCGCAGAGGAGGGGCAGTTCTCGCATGTCGTCCTCGCGGCGGCGCGGGACAAGTATGGCTGGATGTCAGAGGAGGAGAGAGCTCTCACGGAGCGCCTCGTGCACGGCAGCGTGGAATATCTGCCGCAGCTTGATCGGCTGATTGCTGTGCGTTCCCGGACGCCGTTCCCAAAACTGAAGCCGGTGATCCGCTGTATTCTTCGATTGTCGCTCTACCAGCTTCTGTATCTCAGCCGGATTCCGGCGCATGCCGTGGTCAATGAAGCCGTGAAGCTCGCAGAGCGCCGCGCTCTCTTTGGGCTGAAAGGCTTTGTGAATGCGATGGTGCGCCGCTTTGCGCGCGAGCGGGAAGAAATTCTTTCGGAACTCGCGGAGAGTTCGGATGTTTCGCTCCGCTATGCACTGCCGGATTGGATTGCCGCGCGTTTTGTGCGGCAGTTTGGCGCCGCAGAGAGCGCACAGATAGCAGAACGATTTCTGGAACCGCCACCGTTTGCCCTTCGCCGAAACCGCACCCGGTTTGCAGTCGCGGGCGCGGCAGCAGAGCTGCCCGAGGGTCTACGGCTGTCGCGCTATGCGGCAGATAGTTTCGTTTCAGTCGCAGGACTCACAGAGCCCCTCCGGAAGCAGCTTGAGGAAGGCCTGTTTTTTGTGCAGGATCTGAGCTCCACGCTCGCGGTACAGGCGGCAGCGCCGCGTCCCGGCGAGCGGGTTCTGGATCTCTGCGCCGCCCCCGGCGGCAAAAGTCTCGCGGCAGCCGATCTCATGCGAGGCGAGGGCAGCATAACCAGTGTTGACATCTCCCCCCGAAAAGTGGAGCGGATTGCGGAGAATGTGCAGCGCACGGGTCTTTTCGGCTGTGTGCATCCGCTGCAGTCGGATGCCAGCGTTTTCCATCCGGAGTGGGAGGGTGCTTTTGACCTCGTGATCGCGGATCTTCCCTGTTCGGGGCTTGGTGTTTTGTCCAGGAAACCGGACATCAAGCTCAGGCTCCGAGAGGCGGATATTTTGGCGCTGCAGGACTTGCAGCGGCAGTTTTTAAGCCATGCAGTCCGCTATGTCCGGCCGGGGGGACGCCTGCTCTACTCGACCTGTACGCTGACAGAAGAGGAAGATGAAGAAAATGCAGCGTGGCTCTTGGCGCAGTTTCAGGACGCTTCACCGGTCAATGTCGCGGCGGCCCTGGCATTGACAGAGAAAGAAGCGCTTCTTTGTCCGGCGGGCGCTGTCAAGCTATTGCCGTCCCGCCTGCCTGCTGACGGCTTTTTTATCTCCGTATTTCGAAAGGCGGAATGAGATGTCCATGGAACTTGACCTCTGTTCGTTCAGCCAGAGCGAACTCGGCGCATATCTGAAAGAACTCGGCGAGCCGGGCTTTCGCGTAAAACAGCTGTTTTCCTGGCTGCACCAGAAGAAAGCGGCGCAGTTCGACGAGATGAGCAATCTCCCGAAAAGTCTCCGCGAAAAGCTCAAAGAGAGCGCGAAGTTGCCGGGACTTGTGCGGGAAGTTGTTCAGGTCTCGAAAAGTGATGGCACGGAGAAGTATCTCTTTTCACTGCCGGATGGCAATATGATTGAGAGTGTCTTGATGCGCTATCATTATGGCAATTCGGTCTGTATCAGCTCCCAGGTGGGCTGCCGCATGGGGTGCCGCTTCTGCGCCTCGACGGTGGACGGCCTCGCGCGGAATCTGACTGCCGGGGAAATGCTCGCGCAAGTCTATGCGATTGAGCGGGAGATTGATGAGCGCGTCTCGAATGTCGTTGTGATGGGGAGCGGCGAGCCGATGGATAATTACGAGAATGTAGTCCGTTTTATCCGTCTGCTCAGCGACAAGGACGGCCTCAACATTTCCCAGCGGAACATCACGGTTTCGACCTGTGGTCTGGTGCCGGAGATACGGCGCCTTGCCGATGAAAAACTGCAGGTGACACTTGCGCTTTCTCTGCACGCCGCGGACGATGCGACGAGACAGCGCCTCATGCCGATTGCAAATCGCTATGCGCTCTGCGATGTGCTGGACGCCTGCAGCTACTTTTTTGAGAAGACCGGGCGGCGAGTCAGCTTTGAATACAGTCTGGTCGCAGGCGTCAATGACACGCCGGAAGAGGCGAGAAAGCTCATTCAGCTTCTGCGCCGCCGGAAAGGTCATGTCAATCTGATTCCGGTGAATCCGGTCGTGGAGCGGAGTCTCCGGGAGCCCAGCCTCGCGGCGATTCACCGCTTTCGCGATATAC
This sequence comes from uncultured Stomatobaculum sp., assembly GCA_938010625.1. Classification (GTDB taxonomy): domain Bacteria; phylum Bacillota; class Clostridia; order Lachnospirales; family Lachnospiraceae; genus Moryella. Next base: position 3,280 of record CALLVJ010000100.1, read on the forward strand.
TGGAACAGAACGGAATCAATGTCACGATCCGGCGGGAAATGGGAAGAGATATTGACGGCGCCTGCGGGCAGCTGCGCCGCCGTTATCGGGACAGGAGAGAACAGGGAGAGGCAAAAGAGGAGAGCACATGAATGCAGTTGCACTGACAGACAAGGGAAGAGTCCGGAATTCAAACCAGGACACTGTGTTTGCAGAAAACCACGCCGTGGGGGCTCTGCCGAACCTCTATATCGTGGCAGACGGCATGGGAGGACACCGGGCGGGCGATTATTGCTCGCAGACACTGACTGCGCGCGTGGTATCTGCCGTGCGGGAGAGCGAGGGAAAGTTACCGCTCCCGGCGCTTCGAGATGCGGTCTTGCTCGCGAACGAGAGTCTTTTTTTGGAGGCAAGACGCCATGCGGAGCTGGAGGGCATGGGTTCCACACTGGTCGCTGCCTTTCTGGAAGAGCAGAGCGCAACCATTCTGAATATCGGTGACAGCCGCTGCTATGCCGGCTTCGTAGACGGCAGTTTTCGCCAGGTGACGCGGGATCACTCCTATGTGGAGGAGATGGTGAGCGCCGGGAAAATGCAGCGCGGCAGCGCGGCGTATAATAAGTCCAAAAATATTATCACGAGAGCCATCGGCGTCGGCGCGGAGGTTCAGATAGATTTATTCGAGCTTCCAGTCGACGGACTTGCACTGCTTCTGCTCTGCACGGACGGGCTCACCAATATGCTGGAAGATGCGGAAATTAAGGCCATTCTCAGCGAGACAGCCTCGCTGAGAGGAAAGGCTGAAAAACTGATTCAGGTGGCAAACATGAAGGGCGGACGGGACAATATTTCTGTGGTTTTAGTTGACCTTAGAGAGGAGGCGGATGCGCAATGATTTTGAGAATAGGCTCCTATTTGCAGGATCGCTATGAGATTCAGGCGCTGATTGGCAGCGGCGGCATGGCAGAAGTGTATCGCGCATTCTGTCACAAATTACAGCGCACGGTCGCCATTAAGGTATTGAAGCAGGAATATAACGGAAATGAGGATTTTATTCGCCGCTTTACGCAGGAGGCTCTGGCGGCGGCAAAAGTCAATCATCCGAATCTGGTCAATGTCTACGAGGTCGAGCACACGGATGGTGTCTACTACATTGTGATGGAATTTGTGGATGGCATCACGCTGAAGGAATACATCCGCCAGAAGGGGAAGCTGGAGCAGCAGGAGGCTATCGGCATTGCGATTCAAGTTGCAAACGGTCTCAGCGAAGTGCATCGGCAGGGCATTGTGCCCCGCGATGTGAAGCCGCAGAACATGATTATCTCGAGCGATGGCAAGGTGAAACTCGCCGACTTCGGCATTGCCCGTGCAGTCTCGACTGAGACCCTGTCACAGGAATCCATGGGCTCTGTGCATTACATTTCGCCGGAACATGCGCAGGGCAAACCCACCGATGCGCGGAGTGATCTCTACGCGCTCGGCATCTGCCTCTATGAGATGGTGACCGGACGCGTGCCCTTTGACGGCGAGGAGGCAGTCACTGTTCTGCTCGCGCAGATCAATCAGACGCCGGTGTCGCCGCGGGAGCTGAACCCGGAGATTTCGGAGAAGCTGGCCTATATTATTTTGAAGAGCCTCGAGAAGAATCCGGCGGCGCGCTACCAGAGTGCGGCAGCGTTGATTCAGGATCTGGAGGCAGCTGCCCAGAACAATACTGACATGCTGACGAGTTCGCAGGAAGGCAATACAGTGGGCGGCGATACCATTTTGTTTCACACAGCAGACATTGCAGAGCGCATGCCCGCAGACAGCAGAGCGCGCATAGAGGCAGCAGAGAGCGAAGAGGACAGCGAAGACGAGGAGCCTTCTGCGGCAGACCGGCGCCTCAACGAGCTGATTAAAGGTGTCGGTTTTGCCCTCCTGGTGCTTCTGCTCGGCGGCGGCATTGCAGCGGGACTTATTCTCTCCGGGATGTTGCGAAAAGAGCCTGAGGTCGCAGAGAGTACGAGCACCGAGATTGAGTCAAGTTCAGCAATCGGTGACAAGCAGACCTATGTGCCGTATCTGATTTCTCTGAGCAGCGACGAGGCCGAGGAGAAGCTCAGCGCAGATGATCTGACCCTGGTCATTCAGCTCAGGAAGAATTCAGACCAGTTTGAAAAAGATGTCGTCATGGAACAGGAGCCAAAGGCGGGCACGGTGACGCAGAAATACAGCAAGGTCTATGTAACGCTGAGCCTTGGCGCTGCGGATACCGAGTTAGAAGAACTGGGACTTGTGGATACCGAGGCAGAGAGCGCCAAAAAGACCCTTGAAGAGAAGGGCTTCTTCGTCGAAGAGAAGAGCGAGTATTCCGATACGATTGAGAAGGGCAAGGTGATTCGTCTGAGCCCCGAGAAGGTGAAAAAGGGCGATACAGTCACGATGGTGCTCTCGCTCGGCAAGGAGCCGGAAAAGGCAAAAGTGCCGGATCTATCGGGTGATACGGAAGAGAGCGCAAAGCAGGCACTCACGGAGGCCGGTTTTGTGCCTGGCAATGTGACCAAAGAGTACTCGGATACCGTGCCACAGGGACAGGTCATGAAGCAGAGTGTCGGCGCAGCAGCTGAGCTCGAAAAGGGCAAGAGCGTGGATTTTGTAATCAGCGAGGGGCCCAAGATCACGGCGGTCGAGTCCACTCAGGCCAGCGAGTCGCCATCCCGCTATCTCGCCTCGATTGACAACAATTTTGCTCTTGCCAATCTGATCGGGCCGAATTCCGGCGCGACCAGCATCACGGTCATGATACGCCTTCGCCAGGAAGTCAACGGGCAGACAGTATACCGC
>CALLVJ010000101.1 GCA_938010625.1 uncultured Stomatobaculum sp.
AGCCTTGTCGCTGCGATGCCGCTCTTACCGGCACCTGCAACCATAATCTTTTCATTCATGAGAGTCTCCCCTTTCATTCTCCGAGTCCAATCCATGCCGCGAGTGACAAAATAACCGTGCATATCGTAAAGACCGTGACGACACGCGTCTCGGACCAGCCGCCCAGTTCAAAATGATGGTGTAATGGTGCCATCCGAAACAGCCGCTTCCCCTTCGTCGCTTTGAAATAGCCAACCTGCAGCATCACCGAGATAACTTCCAGCATGTAAATACTGCCGACCAGCATCAGGAAAAGCGGCATACGGAGCACTATCGCAATGGCCGCCACATAGCCGCCGAGCGCGAGGGCACCGGTATCGCCCATGAAAACCTTCGCCGGATAGCAGTTGAAGAGCAAAAAGCCGAGCAGGGCTCCCATCACGGCACCGCTGATCGGCGCCGCGCAGGGTTCAAAGAGACAGGCAACTGCCGCAAAAAAGAGCGCCACGGCCACGGTCACAGACGAGCAGAGCCCGTCCAGCCCGTCTGTAAAGTTGACGCCATTGTCCGTGCCGAGCACCACTAGAAATACAAAGGGCACAAAAAGCGAGCCAAGTGGCAAAAGCACTCCAGTCTGGAAATTGCCGGTAAAAGGCACCAGAATATCACTGTAAGTTCCCCTTCTGAGCAGGTTCCAGGCGAGAACGCTGGTCGCGATGAGCTGCAGCGCGAACTTCTGCCAGGCCTTCAGCCCCTCCGACTGCTTTCGATGAATCTTCAAAAAGTCATCCAGAAAGCCGATGATACCAAAGGCAAGCGTAAAGAGCATGACCAGAATGGTCTCTGGCGCCTTTTTGAGAAATGGCAGGCAGCCCAGCGCAATCGCAAGGACAATCATGATGCCGCCCATGGTCGGCGTTCCGCTCTTTTTCAGATGTGACTGTGGGCCGTCATCCCGGATCTGCTGTCCAAACTTCATGCGGTGCAGAAGTGGAATCATCAGCGGGCACAGCGCCGCGCAGGCGAAAAAAGCAATAAAGAGCGCCAATATGGTGTCAGTCAGCATGTATCGCGCCTCCTGTTGTCTGGATATTTGTGAGCCTCTTTACAGTATACCCTTGCAAAAAGTCTTGTGCAAGCCTAGTGCCGGGGCTTGCCGCTCTTCGTTGTCTGCTTACTATTCGACGAGTTGTTGGTCTTTGTCGACTTCGTGCTCTTCGTCGACTTCGTGTTCTTCGTCGACTTCGTGTTCTTCGTCGACTTCGTGTTCTTCGTCGACTTACTGCTCTTTGTCGTCCCGCTGTTCTTCTGTGCTGCCGTGCTGCTCTGGCTCTCTGCGTCTGTCGGAACTGCAACTGTGGCTGTGCTCTCTGCCGCGGTCTGGTTCTCCGCTGCCGCAGCGCTCTCTGCCACACTGCTCTCTCCTGCCGACGGGCTCTCTCCTGCCACTGGGTTCTCACCCGCCGCAGTGTTCTCTGCCGCACTGCCGCCTGCGGCATCAGCGCTCTCGCCTCCCTCTTCACGGCCAGAAGCGATCCCGGCATTGATGCCCTCCAATAGCGGCGTCGCCGTCGTGTCCGGCGCTTCGCCCGGAATCACATTGAGAGAAGGCAGAATATCTGCCATGATATTCTGAAAGAGAACCGAGGCAAAGGTGCTGTGCGCCTGATCCTTCACATGTGGCTGATCAACCACGACATAGCAGAGCACCTGCGGGTTATTCGCCGGCGCATAGCCGCAGAACGAGAGCAGATAATTCTTCTTGTTTCGCGGAAGCTTCTCCGAAGTACCTGTTTTCCCGGCGATTTCATAGCCCGGCACTTCCGCCGCAGCGCCTGTGCCCTCTGTGACGACACCGCGCAGCGCTTTCCGGAGGAAGAGCGAGGTCTCCTGCGAACAGGTCTCGCGCACAATTTCGCCGCTGTAGTCGCGAATCACAGTTCCCTGCGGATTCAGCACCTGCTTCACCACATGCGGCCTGTAATAAGAACCGCCATTGATGACCGAAGAGAACGCCGCCGCAAGCTGCACCATATTGCAGCCAAAGCCCTGGCCGAAGCTGTCGGTCGCGAGCTCGACCGGTCCGAGCAGCCGGCGCGGTTCACCTGCCGGCGGATTCAGGACATGCACCTGCCCGGATGTATCTGTCTCACCCGGCAGATCAATGCCGCTGCTCACGCCGAAACCATAGAGATTCTGGGTCTTCTCAAATTCCTCACGCCCGAGCTTTTGCGCAATGCGCACCAGCGCCACATTGCAGGACTGCTCCAGCGCGCCGGTCACATTGAGTTTGCCGTGACCAGTCCGCTTGCCGCAGTGGATGACAGTGCCCTGCACATCCACCTCACCCGAACAGGTATATTCTTCCTGCCCGGTAATTTTCCCATTTTCCAGCGCGCCGGCAATCGTAAAGACTTTTGCCGTGGATCCCGGCTCATAGACTGTGCTCACACAGAAGTTATTCCAGAGCTTCTGTGTCGCCTCCTCACTGGTCATCTGTTTCAATTCATCGGCGCTGTAGTACTTCTGCAGGTTTCCGGGGTCATTCAGGTCGAACGAATGATTGGTTGCCATGGCCAGAATTTCCCCGCTGTTCGGATCCATCACAATGACGCCGATATTTTCCGCGCCGGTGATATTCATGAAGTCCTTGATGTGCCGCTCCACACTCTGCTGCACCTTGACATCAATCGTGCTCACGACGGAATTGCCGTCTTGCGGTTCCCGGGTCACATCCTGCGCTTCCCCGTCGGCGTTCATATAGCTGTAGCGCTGCCCGTCCGTGCCGGAGAGCACCTCATTGTAGGACTGCTCAATGCCGGTCGTGCCGACCCGCTGATCGTCATAGCTCCGATAGAAGCCGAGCACATTGCACGCGAGATCGCCATACGGATACTCGCGCTGGTAGTACTCCTGCAGACTGACCGCGCCAAAGCGGCCGCGGTAGCGCTCCCGCTGCTCCTGCGTAAAGCCCTCGTAGGTCTTGTCCTCCGCCGCTTTCTTCGCCTCATAGCGGTCGATATTGTTGACGTGCTCCTGAAAATCCAGGAACCGCAGCTTGTCCGGTGCCGTCAGAGGCTCTCCAACTTTCAAATTCTGACTTGTCGAATTCTCTTCGATCTGCTTCCGAAGTTCATTTTCATCCATGCTGAAAAAATCCGCCAGCGCATGCACCGTGCAGTCGTAGTAGAGGTCGCGGCTGTCCTCCTTGAGCAAAGCCTTTGGCGATATAACCAGCTGATAGCGCTTTTCGGTCGCAGTCAGGTAGGTGCCGTTTCGATCCATAATCTCGCCGCGGCGGTAGGGAATCACTTCGGGCTGTCGCAATTCCTTGGCGTGCGTAAAGGTGCGCGCACTCTCGGCATTGC
>CALLVJ010000102.1 GCA_938010625.1 uncultured Stomatobaculum sp.
AAGACCTGACGGATGCCAGAAATCTCCTGGGGCTCATTTTTTATGAGATGGGAGAGGTCGGCGATGCGCTCGTGCAGTGGGTTATCAGCATTGACCTCCGGACCGAAAACAACCGCGCGGTCTTTTATCTTGACGATGTCAGACGGCGCGGCGGGCAACTCGCTTCTTTCTCGAAGATGATTGAGCGCTACAATGTGGCGCTCGAAGCGGCGAAGAACGGCAATTACGACACGGCGATCCACCAGCTCGCCGGCATTGTCGCCCAACATCCGAATTATGTGCGGGCGGGACTTCTGCTCTCGCTGCTCTACATTGAGGCGGGCGATTTCAAGCGGGCAGACCACTATCTGAAGCTGGTGCGGAAAACCGACCGCATGAACCAGATTGCCGTGCGCTATGCGGATGCCGCTGAACAGGAGCGCCGGCGCATCCGGAAAAAGCAGGACAAGCCGCGCGAGGAGATCGACAACGGCTCCAGGGCCTATTCGCACCGGGAGATGTCAGACGACGAGGTGCTGATTCCCTCGACTTACCGCGAGAGCACGGGCTGGCAGACCGGTCTGAACATCGCAATCGGACTTTTGATCGGCGCGGCGGCGGTGGTTTTTCTCTACATGCCGACCAAGCGCGCCGAGCTGAATGCCAGTCACAATGCCGAGCTTCGGGAGATGGATCGGAAGCTTGCTTCCGTAAACAGTGTGCTCCGCGACGCAGAGGCGAACCACAGCAGTGCAGAGGAGGAGAAGAATTCCCTGCAGAGCCAGGTTGAGATGCTGACCGAGAGGGAAAACAGCAAGCTCTCGCAGTATCAGAAGCTCGCTGGCATTTTGAACGATTTCCGGAACAATGACTATGCGCACGCGGCCGAGCTCTATGCGACCCTCGATGTCTCTCAGCTCACCGACATTGATGACGGCAGTGGGGTTTCGGTGCAGCAGATTTATCAGTCGATCGCGGGCAAGATGAACAGCGAGGGGTATTTAAGCCTCTACAGCCGCGCCGAAGTGCAGTTCCAGGCGGGTAATTATCAGGCGGCGATCGAGCTCTATGACAAGTCGATTGCGATCAACCAGAATTATGCGCCGGCGATTTTCCGGAAGGCTATGGCCTATAAGGCGCTTGGCGACGCTGAGAACGCGAACAACTTTTTCAGCGAAGTCATAACGCGCTTCCCGAATACTGAGCTCGCAAGACAGGCAGAGAGCGAGAGAGCGCATTAAAAGAGTTCACGGTTGAGAGATCATGATGATGGCGCTGTGGTTGACAGCTCGAGGATCCGTTTAGTCCGCCTTGAGCACAATGGGTGTCAGCTTTCCGTCCAGTTCCAAACAGGTCAGTGATTCTGCGTTTTCGGGTGCGAGGCTTCCGCCGGAGAGCTCCGTCAGAGAAGCGAGAAAGCGCGCGCTATCGCTTTTCCGGAAGAGCAGGCGGAGGGATACTGCCGCAAGGAATTCGAGCGAGAGCACGGTGCCCGCGCAGTCCTCGGCGAGGCGGGACACTTTCCCGTAGAGACCATAGTCCACTGTCAGAGAGAGCTGCACGGCAGGGAGTATCTCTGCTGTGACGGCCTGCTCCAATGCAAGTTTTGCAGCTGTCGTATAGGCGCGAACCAGGCCGCCGGTGCCGAGTTTGATGCCGCCAAAGTAGCGTGTCACCGTGACAAGCGTATTGCAGAGCGAGGATGTGCGAAGCAGGTCTAACATCGGAAGTCCGGCGGTCTTTGCAGGTTCGCCGTCGTCGGAGGATTTTTCAAGCGGCGGATTGCCGTAGAGCACATAGGCAGAGCAGACATGCCGGGCGTTATAGTGCTCCTTCCGGACTGCCGCCAGAATCGCTGCGACTTCTGTTTCATTCCGCACAAAAAAGCTCTGGGCAATGAAGCGTGACTTTTTTTCTTCCAGTTCTGCTTTTCCGCTTTTTCGCAGTGTATACCAACTCTCTGGCATGAAGCACCTCCTCGTTCTGTCTGCAAGTCGGCTTGCAAAAATATCCATACTTTAGCATAGCATTGTACTCCGGGAAAAAGCAAGGAAAGAGGCGACGTGCCTGCTGCGCTGTGGCGACATGGCGGGCGGATGGCTAGAGTTCACAGGGAATTCATGGTATACTAAAAAGAACTCTCAAAATTTTGCAAAGGAGTGCGCAGTGAATTTTGGAAGAAATTCCGTGGAGCGCGCGCTGCAGGACAGGGACGCGCACAGGAGCAAACTGAAAAATCTGATATCTCTCACGGCAGCCAGAGTAGTGCTCATGCTGCTGTTACTCATCGCAGCGCTTGCAGCCTCCTTTGTGCTCGGGGCAATCCGCGGGATTGTGGATTCGGCGCCGGCGTTAAAGCCGGACAGCATTGCCCCGATGGGTTTTGCAACCTCAGTCTATGATGCGACCGGAAACCAGGTGGAAACGCTTGTCATGGCGGGCTCAAACCGTGAAGAGGCGACCTATGAGGAGCTGCCAAAGAATCTGATCAATGCCTTTGTCGCGATTGAGGATGAGAGATTCTGGCAGCACAATGGCGTTGACACGCGTTCCATCATGCGGGCGGTCGTGGGTGTCATCAGGGGGACATCGAGTTCTGGCGGCGGCTCGACCATCACCCAGCAGCTGATCAAAAACAATCTGTTCAACGGCGGACGGGAGAAGAGTTTTGGCGAAAAGCTGACGCGGAAAATTCAGGAGCAGTATCTTGCGGTGAAGCTTGAAAAGATCATGAGCAAGGAAGTAATCCTGACCAACTATCTGAATACCATTAACCTCGGCAGCAACGCACTCGGCGTCAAAGTCGCCTCGCGCCGCTACTTCAACAAGGAAGTCAAGGATCTCACGCTCTCAGAGTGCACGGTGCTCGCCGGTATCACCCAGAACCCCTCGCGGCTTAATCCGATTACGGGGCGACAGGCGAATGAGGAAAAGCGGAAGGTGATACTCCGCTACATGCTGCGCCAGGGTTATATCACGAAGGAAGAGCAGGAGGAAGCTCTCGCGGATAATGTCTACGATCGCGTTGAAAATGCCGATTTAGTCTCGAAGGAAAAGGCGACACATATCTACAGCTATTTCGCGGATGAGCTGGTGAGCCAGGTGCAGCAGGACTTGAAGGACAAGTTCGGCTATACCGACACGCAGGCGCACAATCTTCTCTACAGCGGCGGCCTCTCGATTTACACGACGCAGGATCCCGCGCTGCAGGCGATTGTCGATGGCGAGATCAACAATCCCGCGAACTATGCGGTCACAAAATACGCGCTCGAATATCGCCTTTCGGTGAAGCGCGCGAATGGCGAGGTGCAGAATTACAGCGAGCGCAATGTGCTTGCGAACAAAGGCAAAGGGTTTGATGGCTTGTACAGGACGGATGCCGAGGCAAAAGCAGATGCCGAGGCGTTCCGGGCGAGTGTTGTGAATCCCGCCGAGGATCAGATTGTCGGAGAAAGTCTGCACATTATCCTTGAGCCGCAGGATTCCTTTGTGTTGATGGAGCAGAGCACCGGTCAGGTGAAGGCGCTTTCGGGAGGACGCGGCGAGAAGACAGTCTCGCTCTCCTTAAACCGCGCGACCGATTCCTACCGCCAGCCTGGCTCGACGTTCAAAGTCCTGGCCGCCTTTGCACCGGCGCTCGATGCCTGTGGACAGACCCTTGGCTCCGTTTATTATGACGGCCCTTATGAGGCAAATGGCAAACAGTTCCGGAACTGGTACGGCGACGAAAACTATCTCGGCTGGTCCAGCATTCGCGACGGCATTGTCTATTCGATGAATATTGTCGCTGTGCGCTGTCTCATGGAGACAGTGAGCCCGCAGCTCGGCGCAGAGTACAGCAAGAAATTCGGCATCACAAGTCTCACTGAGTCGGATTACAATCCGTCCATGGCGCTCGGCGGCCTCACAAAGGGCGTGAACAATCTGGAGCTGACGGCGGCTTTTGCGGCGATTGCAAACCAGGGCGTCTATACCAAGCCAGTATTCTATACAAAAATCCTGGACCATAACGGCAAGGTACTCCTTGAGAACACAGCGGATCAGCACCGCGTGATCAAGGACTCTACCGCTTTCCTGCTGACTGATGCGCTGCAGCAGTCCATGCTGCCGAACCGTAAGTTTGCGGGCAATGGCGTCAATGTCAATGCGACCAGCACGCGCGCCAAACTCTCGAATATGAGCAGCGCCGGAAAGTCCGGCACCACGAGCAATAATGTGGATGTGTGGTTTGTGGGCTTCACGCCTTACTATACGGCGGGCATCTGGGGCGGCTGCGACGACAACCAGCCGCTCACGGATGGCAACGGCGGGAATGCGTTCCACAAGGATATCTGGCGGAAGATTATGGAACAGGTGCATCAGGGCAAGCCGGATCCTGGGTTTGCAATGCCGGAGAGCATTGTGACTGCTGAGATCTGCAGAAAATCCGGCAAGCTTCCAGTCAAGGGTGTTTGCAGCCGTGATCCGCGCGGCGATGCCGTCTATACCGAATTCTTTGCGCGCGGTACCATTCCGACTGAGATGTGTGACAAACATACAACCATGAGTGTCTGCTCTGTCACAGGGCTGCTGCCTACATCCTACTGTCCGACGACAAGCCGCGTTGTGATGGTCGTCCCAGAGTCGGGGGTTGAGACCGATGATTCCCGTCTGACCCCGCAGAAGCGCTGCAACATTCACACATCTTCCACAATCTTTTCGCCGTCCCGCACTGCCGTGCCGGACGACGAGACTGGCATTCCAGGCGTAAAGCCCGGCGAAACGAAGAAGACAGACGAGAGCACTGCGGAGGAAAAGAAGAACAGCGGCAAGGTGCGGTCGAAGAAGGAGAGCACCGCGGCGCCGAAAAAGAAAGGCAAGGAGACGACCAGAAAGAAAAAAAAGACATAACTGGATGGGCGGACATGAGGCAGATGGCAGATAATGTCATCTGCCTTTTTTGAATAGAAAAAAAGAATCCTATGGGCACAGCACAGGTCTTCTCAAATTTGCCGGAATAGCCAAAATAAAAGAAGAACAGCAATGACTTTCTGTACAATGTTTGAAATCAATTAAAAGAAACTAGAAAATCATTGATGACCTTGCTATAATGAGGACGTTAAAAATCACAGAGGAGGTAACTTGGTATGAACATACGCGACATTATCCTCCCGAGAGAGAAGACAAAGAATCTCAGATGGTTTGATGTCATCGTGATCACGCTGATTCTCTTCGGGAAGTTTATTGTCATCTCCACGCAGATGTACCTCGCGACTTTGAAACCGGCTGTCGAGGCAGCCGCGACAGCGGTCACCGAAGCCGCGACAGAGGTCGCGGAGACAACAACAGATGTGGCGACCGAAGGTGCAGCGTATTCCAGCAACCTGAAATATCAGGCGACCATGCTGGCCATCGTTTTCATTTACCTCTTTATCAGGAAGTTTGATTTCACGCAAATCAAGTTCAAGCTGAGCTGGAAGATTATTCCACAGTATCTGGTGCTGTTTATCATCATGGGGCTCAGCGCAGACATTCTGTATCTGGTGTTTGACAACGGCTACAACTACTTCTCGGCAGAGAGCCTGAGTCATATCAACCTGCTCTCGGTATTCCCGAAGTTCGCAGCGCTCTCAAAAGTCGCCATCATCTACGCACTGCTGAATGCGTTCTATGAGGAGTTCTTCTTCCTCGGCCTGCTCGGCACCGTGCAGGAGAAGTACAAGTGGGGCACGCTGGTGTTCTCGACGATCATCCGCGCTTCGTTCCACACATATCAGGGTATGGCCTCAGCGCTCATCATCGGCATCTTCTTCGGTCTGCTCTATTACGTGTCCTACCACAAGTTCATCAAGAATCTGCTGCCAATTGTGCTGGTTCACTCGATGGCAGACATGTTCGGCTCGGGCCTCATCTATTTGATTTCGCAGTGGTAATATTCCGCTATCAAAAGCGCTCTGCAGCGATGCAGCGCGCTTTTTTTTGAGGGAAAAAGCCTCCTCCACAGCAGGCTGCAGAGGGGGCTTGTGTGTGATCTTTGATTGGCTTAGTCGGAGAGCAGATCTGCTGGATTTCTGCCCTGGATGCCGGGCTTGGTCATGGTATATGGATCCAGAATGGTCTTCAACTGTTCCTCGGAGAGCAGCTTTTTCTGCAGAATCAGATCGCGGACGGACTGGTTCGTGCGGAGAGCTTCCTTTGCGATGTTGGCCGCGGTCTCGTAGCCGACATAGGGGCAGATCGCAGTGATGATGCCGATTGAGCTCTCGACCATCTCACGGCAGTGCGCCTCGTTTGCCGTGATGCCGACAATGCAGTTGTCCACGAGGGTCTGCACGGCATTGCTGAGTGTCTGAATCGACTCAAAGAGATTGTAGAAGATAATCGGTTCGAAGGCGTTCAGCTCGAGCTGGCCTGCCTCTGCCGCCATTGTGATGGTGACATCGTTGCCGATGATATTGAATGCGACCTGGTTCACGACTTCGGGGATGACCGGGTTAATCTTGCCCGGCATAATCGAAGAGCCGTTCTGTTTTGCCGGCAGATTGATCTCGCAGAAGCCGGTGCGCGGACCCGAGGACATGAGGCGGAGGTCGTTACACATTTTGGAGAGGTTCACAGCGCAGCTCTTCACAATGCCGGAGACCATGGCATAGCTGTCGAGATTCTGGGTCGCGTCAATGGTGTCATAGCTCTGCACGAGTTCCTCGCCGGTGATCGTCGACATGTTTTTGACGACGCGGTGGAAGTAGGTGGTGTCCGCGTTTAAGCCGGTGCCGATTGCCGTGCCGCCCATGTTGAGAGAGCGGATTTCCTCCTTTGCATTGTCAAAGCGCTTGATGTCGCGGCTGATGGCGCTCGCATAGGCGTGGAATTCCTGGCCGAGGCGAATCGGCACGGCGTCCTGAAGCTGCGTGCGCCCCATCTTGATGACAGAATCGAATTCCTCGGACTTCTCGAGGAGAGCCTTTTCGAGGCGCTTCAACTGAATCTGCGCCCGGCGGAGCAGCGTGAGTGCTGCCATCTTGCCGCAGGACGGGAACACATCGTTGGTCGACTGGCCAAAGTTCACATGGTCGTTCGGATTTACAATGCTGTAATCTCCCTTCTTGCCGCCGAGAATCTCAATGGCGCGGTTTGCAATGACCTCATTTGCGTTCATGTTGAGAGAGGTGCCTGCACCGCCCTGAATCGGGTCGACAATGAACTGGTCGTGGAGCTTGCCGTCGATAATTTCATCGCAGGCCTTCACAATGGCACTTGCGCGCTCCTTCGAGAGCTCGCCGACCTCAAAGTTTGTGATCGCAGCTGCTTTCTTGATCTGGGCGACACTGACAATGAGTTCCGGGTGCATTTTGAGACCTGTGATGTTAAAGTTCTCGTGTGCGCGGAGCGTCTGCACGCCGTAGTAGGCGTTGACTGGAACTTCCTTCTCACCGATTGAATCGTGCTCAAGGCGGTAGCCTTCTCTTGCTTCTGTCATGATAAAACCTCCCTGCATAGGTTTTTTGAAGTGCTTGTCTCCAGTCTAACAGAGCGCTATACTATTCACAAATATCAATAAAGAAATACAAGATATTTGCGATAAGAAATACACCTGTTGACAGATAAAAGCGCATCAAAAGGAGAAAAATGTCAGGCGAAAATATGTTTCAGGGCATGCGTTATGTCTATGAAGTATACCGTGAGATGAGTTTTTCGCGCGCGGCAAAGAAACTCTTCATCTCTCAGCCTTCGCTCAGCAATGCGGTGCGGAAAACAGAGCAGCGTCTCGGCGCGCCGCTCTTTGACCGGAGCACGAATCCGATCGGGCTCACGGATCTCGGGCGGGAATATATCCGCGCCGTGGAACTGATTCTGGACGTGGAAAATGGCTTTGCGACCTATGTGCACGACCGGAATGCCCTGCAAAATGGCGCAGTCTCAATTGGCGGCACTAACGTCTTCACATCCTATGCGCTGCCGCCTCTGGTCGCGCAGTTCACCGAACAGTTTCCGCAAATTCACATTGAGCTCGTGGAGGCTGTGACCTCGGAATTAAAGGAGAGGCTCTCGGACGGCTCGCTGGATCTGCTGATCGACAACACCGAGTTGAATGCCGCAGCCTATGAGAAAAAATTCTTCCGGGAGGAACATCTCCTGCTCACGGTGCCGAGGGCGCTCGCGGTCAATGAGAGAGTGCGGAACTATGCGCTGACTGCCGCGGATATCAAGCGCAATGCGCATTTGAACTCCCGTATTCCCCCGGTGCCGCTCCTGGAATTTCAGAGTGAGCGCTTCCTTTTGCTCCGCGAAGGCAATGACACGCGAGAGCGGGCGGACAGGCTCTGCCATGAGGCGGGATTTTCACCAAAACTCCGGCTTGAGCCCGAGCAACAGGTGACTGCCTATAACTTTTCCTGTTACGGCATGGGGATTTCATTTAACGGCGATGTGCTGATCAAGCACGTTCCGGACGATGAAAATCTCTGCTATTACAAGCTGAATGCGCGGGAGGCCGTGCGCGAGGTCAATTTCTATTTCCGCCGGAACCGCTACATGTCCAAGGCAGTGCGTGAGTTTCTCAAGCTTGTGTAGGCATAAGTCTATAATAGATATAGCTTTAGAATGATCATAGCGATTCTCGAGATAGGGCTGGTAGGAGAATCCCGGTTTGTGGTATTCTGAAACAATTCGATATACCCTATTAGGAGGTGAATGATTGGATCCGAAAACACAACTACTGGTTCTGCATGGTATTCAGCTGTTCTCGTTGCTGCTGATTGGCATTTTTATCTGTGTGATGGCAAAAGAACCGCGCACGCTCTGGAGCGGTATGAGCTTTCTGTTTGCGCTCGGCGGCCTTGGTATGCTGATTATATTGCTGATCTTCCGCTATTCTGAATGGCTGCAGACGCATGCGCCTGTGATGGTATTGCTTCTGGTGCTCGCTGCCTTATTTATGATAGCTGTGCTGATATTTCCGCTGCTCCTGGTGCTCACCTTCTTGATCGAGGGAATTCACATTCTGCGCCATGAGGGATTGCGACCGCGCAATGTGCTATCGCTGCTCTTTGCGATTCTACTCTTTGCCTATCTGGTTTTTTGGCCGAAGGTCGGCGGCTGGCAGACAAATATGGCAGGCAGGGTCATATACAGCCTGGTGGGACTTTGGATTGCCTATGCGCTGTTTCTATTTGCGGTCTATGCGATTTCCGCCCTGCTCAATCTGATTCACCGCCGGGAGAACCAGAACTTTGACTACGTTGTTGTGCTTGGTGCCGGAATCAAGGGCGAGCGCATCACGCCGCTGCTCGCAGCACGGCTGGAACGAGGCATTGCCCTCTTAAAAAAGAATAGGAAGGCTCTGCTCATCCTGTCAGGCGGACAGGGACCGGGCGAAGATATCACGGAGGGTGAGGCCATGGCGCGCTATGCGCTCTCGAGAAAGGTTCCGCCGGAAAAAATACTCGTGGAAAAGCAGTCGAAAAACACAAGGCAGAATCTGGAATTCTCAAGAG
Source organism: uncultured Stomatobaculum sp. (assembly GCA_938010625.1). Taxonomy (GTDB): domain Bacteria; phylum Bacillota; class Clostridia; order Lachnospirales; family Lachnospiraceae; genus Moryella. Next base: position 9,456 of record CALLVJ010000102.1, read on the forward strand.
AGCTGATGGAGCGGACGCATCCGCGCGTCGCTGTGGTGACGACGAGCTACCATGTGTTTCGGGCATTGCTCCTTGCGCGCAAGCTACATCTCCCGTGCAAAGGCTTTGGCGCCAGAACCAAGTGGTACTTCACGCTAAATGCTCTGATTCGCGAGTATGTGGGATATATTAATATAAGCTACCGACCGCATGTGTTGGCATTGGTAGTTCTGTCAGGGCTACTGCTGTTTGCAGAAATGGTACCGAGATATTTGCACTAAGGGCTGTTAGAAAATACGAAATAAGTTTATTTTGCACTTTTCGGGAAAACCGTTAAACTATAGACAATGAATTTGAACTCAGGAGGTAAGAATGATGTTTGGAGCAAAGCACTTGTTTAAGCTTGGTATGTTTGTCGGCGGTACGCTGTTTGGCACGGCGGGTATCGCAATTTTGAAGTCGAGAGATGCAAAGTGCGCTTACACGCATGCGACCGCAGCAGTGCTCCGCGGCAAAGACTGTGTGATGAAGACAGTCTCCACGCTCCGCGAGAACTGTGACGACATCTATGAGGATGCCAAGGATCTGAATGAGCGCCGCTATGCAGCGGATGCAGAGAAGGCATATCAGGAGGCAAAGGCTCTGGTTGAGGAGCATGAGGCGGCGACGAAAGCATGAGATATACGATACGCCACGAATCCAGACGCGTGATGCGTATCCACCTCGCGGGGACGCGGATGTCCCTCGCGGAGGCGGATGTTCTGGAGTATTATCTGCGTGATCTGTTCTTTGTGGAAGATGTCAAAGTCTTCGAGCGGACGGGCGACGCAGTTGTAAGGTACAATCGGGAGGCGGATCACAGAGAGCGGCTTTTAGACGCTCTCTGTCGTTTTTCGTACCAGGATAAATACGCTCTTTCGTTGGTGCCTGAGGACAGCGGACGTGCGATGACACGCCACTACCAGGACAAGCTGTTCTGGAAGGTTGTGGGACGCGCGGCGACCATGCTGTTTTTGCCCGCGCCAGTGCGCGCAGTCTGGACTACTGTGAAGAGCCTGCGCTATGTGGTACACGGTCTGGGCTGTCTTTTGACGCGAGGCCTCGAAGTGCCAGTGCTGGATGCAACTGCGATTACAGCCTCCATCCTCCGCAGTGACTTTGATACGGCTTCTTCCGTCATGTTCCTCCTGGAGATCGGTGAGATTCTCGAGGAGTGGACGCACAAGAAGTCGGTTGGAGATCTGGCGCG
>CALLVJ010000103.1 GCA_938010625.1 uncultured Stomatobaculum sp.
TCGGCAGATGTCTGACTGCCAGCTTCACAGTCGGCAGCAACAAACTGGTGCAAAGAACCACAGGCGCGTTGTAAGCGAGTGTCGTGCAGAGGCAGATAGACGGAATCGCATACTTCCTTGCAAGGTTCTTTCCAAACGAACACATTGAGTCATAGAGAATCAGCGCCGGCGGATTTTCCTCTATTTCACGGCGGTGCCGCCGATAACAGCGCCGGTTCAGCTCTAAAAGTCCCTGGTACAAGCGATAAAAATCCGCTGTCAGCTTCTGCAGCGGATAGCGCGAAAAATCCACGCGGTAAGGAACAAAGCGCGCCCCCGTTGCCTCGACCAATGGCCTGTATGCCTCCGTGCAATACCAATCAATCTGCATTCCCTTTTGCACAAGGCGCGCGAGCACCGGATAGACCGCGTTCAGATGTCCTGTCGCCGGCGTGGAGAAAAAGACAATTCGTTTTTGCGTCATTTTCCACCGCAGCTCTCACAAGCGAAGAAGTAGTAAATTACAGGTGAGCCCCGCCGCCGTCCCGCAGAGCAGCACCCGATCGCCTTCTTTTACCCTGCCGCGCTCCAAGGCATCACAGAGCATAAATGGAATCGAGGCCGAGACCATATTGCCATAGGCGCTGACCTGATTTACATATTTCTCCTCCGGTATGCCAAGGCGCCCCATGATAAAGGGCAAAGCCCTGCTCGCCTGGTGCGGCACAATCAGATCGACATCTTTGCAGGAAATCCCGCAGAGCGCCTCAAATTCCCGGAACATTTCCGGCAGTTTCCTTGCGCAGAGACTTAAGATACTTTTTCCCTTCATGTCAAAACAGTAGTCCGCTCTGTCCTCCGGACAGTACTTCATCGCCGTGTGCAATGTCCCGCCGCCGCGGATTTCAGTCGAATGCGCGCCCTCGGAATACGTGTGAATCAGGCTTTCGACTATGCCCTGATCCTCTCTCTCTGCCCGTGTGACAACAAACGCGCTCGCGCCGTCGGAGAAGAGCTCATAGCTCTCCCGCTGCTCTTCGTTCAATCCCTCGGACGCAATATCACTTGAGACAATCAACACTGTCCGGTATCGCCCTGCCTGAATCAGATAGGACATGGTGTCGAGTGCTGTCACAAAGCTCGTACAGGTCGTATTGATATCCATCGCCGGGATGTCTGTGCCCTTCGCGAGTACCTCATGAATCAGCGCGGCATTGCAGGGAATTGGCTGCATCATGACGGCGCTCGCCGAGACAATGCAGTCAATGTCTCCAATGTTCATATGGGCAGCGGAGAGCGCCTTGTTCGAAGCCTTGACTGCCATGTCGAGCTGTGTCTCGCGCCCGTCTGCGCGGTAGCGCCGCGCCCCTTGAAATTCCACCGTATGTCCCGGCGCATAATTGCCATAGCCTGCAAAGCGGATGTTTCTCATCTCAGTCAAGTCTCCTTTCCACGCGCTTCATTTTTCTCTGCCAGTCATTCTGATACATCTGAAATGTAAGTTTCGGACAGTAAAACTGCATTTTTTCTGCCAGGCGCTCAAATTCCCGCTCTACTGCTTCCTGCAATTCCGGCGTCTGCCACTCCAAATAGACAGTGACATGGCTCTTGCCATCCTGTACCACTTTATAATTGACCATCCCCTCTGCATAAATCATGCAACG
>CALLVJ010000104.1 GCA_938010625.1 uncultured Stomatobaculum sp.
TTGGTAGAGCACCTGACTTTTAATCAGGTTGTCGCGGGTTCGAGTCCCGCGTATCTCACGTATTGATCAAGTCATCGCAGTTCTTGCGGTGGCTTTTTTGTTATCGGGAGGGAATATTGGACAAGACAAGAAAAAATATCGAAAGAGACAAAGGGGAAGAGAGGCGCATTGATCTGATTATGGAGCGCCTGAATATGCACTTTGACGACAGCCCCATGGAATTTCTGACAGACCGGGAACCGTGGAAGTTGTTATTCGCCACTATTCTGAGCGCGCAGTGCACGGATGCACGTGTCAATCAGGTAACAAAGGTTCTCTACCAGCATTATCCGCGTTTAGAAGATATTGCTGCTGCGAACCAAGAAGAAATAGAGCGAGAAATCTATACGACAGGCTTTTATCATAACAAGGCCAAAAATCTGCGCGCCTGTGCACAGACATTGATTCTCAATTTTGGCGGTGTTGTACCGGACGAGATGGAAGCACTGCTGACTTTGCCAGGTGTTGGCAGAAAGACGGCGAATCTGATTTTGGGAGAGATTTACGGGAAACCATCCATTGTGGTCGATACGCATGTGAAGCGTGTGTCTAGGCGTCTGGGACTGACAACTTCGACGGACTCTGTCAGAGTGGAGGCAGAATTAAAAACAGTGCTTCCGAAGCCTTATTGGATGCTCTGGAATACACGGCTGATGGCGTTGGGAAGAACGTATTGTATGGCGAAGATACCGAATTGTACGGCTTGCTATCTGGCAGACATCTGTCCTCAAGTTGATATATAATATATATTTTTCTGACATCAACGCAAGAAAAGTCAGAGATAGCGTTGCGACGTGTGATTGCCAAGCGTAAGTGTTGGCCTGCTGTAATAAATTGGAACAAGGAAAGAGACTGCGGATGCTTTGCTGGTATCTGTAGAGGGAAAGACAGGTACCAGATGAGAAGGGAGAAAGACAGATGAATATTGTGCTGTATGAGCCCGAAATTCCGTTTAATACAGGGGCGATCGGGAGGACTTGTGTTGCGACCAATACAGCGTTGCATCTGATTAAGCCTTATGGCTTTTTATTGAGCGACAAGTATTTGAAGCGCGCGGGGATGGACTACTGGCAGAAACTCTCGTTCAGAGAATATGATGACTATGAGGCATTTTTAGCACAGCATATGGAACTCGCTGTTGGACAGAAGGCTTCTGGCGGAAGATTGTGGTTTGCGACGACCAAAGCGGAGCAGACCTATGCAGATGTGCATTTCGGATCAGACGACTATATTATGTTCGGAAAAGAGTCTGCCGGCATTCCGGAAGAAATTTTAGCGACACACAGGGAGGCGTGTATTCGCATTCCCATGTGGAAGACTATACGTTCGCTGAATCTCTCGAATTCGGTTGCTGTTATTCTGTATGAGGCACTGCGCCAACAGAACTTTGTTTCGCTCGAAAAGCAGGGCGCATTGCACTGCCTGCACTGGCAAAGCTGAGACATAATATTAAGTTTTATGTAAGCAAACTGTTAAGAATAAGAGGGAGTCTTATCTTGAATGAGATGAGGATACAGGCTAAAATATGAGAAGAAAGGGGCGAGAGTCTCTGGAAAATACAGGAGGAGGAAAGTAAGATGAAAAAGGCATTAACTATGTTGACAGCGGCGGCAATGATCTCCGTGATGATGGCATCGAATGCGTTTGCATACATCGGCTGGGTCAGAGAAGCAAAATACACGCCGGAGAGATGGTGGTATTCTACCCAGGATAACTTCGGTGACTGGTACCGCGGCGAAACTGGCAAGGTCAAGTGGGCTTGGATTGACAGCAACCACGACGGTCTTGAGGAGTGCTACTGCTTTGGCGATGACGGCTGGATGAAGGCAAACCAGCAAACACCGGACGGCTATTATGTCAACGAGAAGGGACAGTGGACTGTCAACGGTGTTGTGCAGACGCGCTCGGCACATTATTATGGACCTGGCGCAAGAAAGTAATTAGTATGAATGGAGGGTCTCCGGACGAAAGTCCGGAGACCTTTTTTAGTGGTGCACATACTAGATTGTGCAAGTACCATTCAATGTCTCTGTTTTGCAGGAGGGCAGGTACTAGAGTTCCCACCTGACTCATGGTAAAATAAAAAACTGGCAAAGAAGGAGGAACTGTATTGAACACACAGGCGGGGCAGCTGCTTACAGATGCAATCCGGCGCGCACGGGCGGGTGAAAACGCAGGTTTTGAAGATTTATACCTTCTCAGTTATCAAAAAACATATCGGGATATTCTGGCGCTCGGAATTTCGGGTGAGGAGGCTTGGGAGATTCTGATCGCGCTCTATGCAGAGGTTTGGCAGAAGCGGATAAACCTCCCGGAAGCTGGCATTTTCCGTTCTTGGCTCCGCGTTTTGCTTCGGGACTGTGTCAAGCAGCGAGGGAGGGAGATACCGGCAACTGTCGAATTTCCCTCAGATCATATAGTGGAAAAGGGCCTCACGGAGAAAGCCACAACGGTATTGATTACACTCGAAGAGAGGCTTGGGCTGCTCAGCGAAACAAAAAAACGCCGCCCTGAGAGCCGTTTTCAGACCAATATGCAGTGGCTCCTGACACTTGGCACGATTGCCGCAACAGTCGTCGCTGTTTCTCTGCTCTTTGGCTTCTTAAACAGGGAATCAGGTGCGATTCACCGTGCGAAGGCAGCTGTCAGCAGCGCAGTTGAGACGAGCGCACAGATGCCCTCTGCGAGCAGTGGAGAACTCGCTTATACGGGCTGGAATGAGAGCGCGCGGGGACGAAGTTATCTCACGGCAGACGGACAGTGGTTGGAGAGCTGCTGGTTTGAAGACGGGGATACGCTTTACTGCTTTAACGAAGATGGGTATGTGTTGACGGGAGACCAGAATATGGAACATGAGATTTTTCATTTTGGGGAGAATGGTGCGCTCGAAAACATCACCCGCGGACTGGAGCGCGAGCAGGGACGGACAATACTCTCAGAGAAGATGAAAGAGGAGGGCAGAGCAACAGCGGCATCTGGTATTATCGCGAATTCCATTACGATTGACGGCGAGTGGATTTATTACCTCTATATGGAGGCGGAAAATGCTGCTTTGCCGAGCCTGCTCCGTGTGCGACGGGAGAACAGCGATACACAGATTATTGCGGACAAAGTGAGCGGGTATACGGTGCAACAGAAAGCAGTTTGGTATGCGAAAGGGAATAAGATTGAACGCTTTGACAAAGAGGGAATCGGTGCTGCAGTCGGAGCCGGTTTCTATGTGGAAAATGAGAACAATCGGTATGTGCTCATGGATCGTTTTGGAAAGCGGGTCAGCGAGGACTTGCAGAGTATCAATGGTAGGCGTTATACGCTCTCGGAGGCGGAAATTCAGGATGTGACGCCGGAGACGGCCACGGTCGGCGCACAGCATTTCTATGCAGCAGCGGCTGGGGAGAGCCCCTCGATTCTGACAGACGATGGAAAAGAGTTCCTGCGCCAAGGTGTTGCAATCGATGCAATGACAGTGCTGAATACGGAGCTCTATTACAGCGTGATGCTCTCGAAAGAGGGGGAGACACCGTCCAGTCAGATCTGGAAGATCAATGTGAAGACGAAAGAGGCTGAAGCAGTGAGCGGCGTCTTCCCGGGGCGCGTGGTGCGTATGCTACCCTATCCGGAAACTGGAGTCATCTATATGGAGTATCGACCAGGTTCTCTGGGCTCGGTATACGGGAAACTCGCGATGATATGCGGTGATGAGAGCTATCTTCTGAATGACAGCTCAGTTCGGATTGGTGATTTTGGCAAGGGTAATGACAGATTGATTCCAGTCTGGGCAATGGAGGACAGCATTCTGGCTTATTGGGAGAATTGTGAGCCAGGTGCGACAGTCAATGCCGAAGTCAAGATACTGGATCGCCAGGCAGTGGCGGTGCCGCTCACGAAGAAACAGCGTCTCGGAAGCTATCAGAAGAGCGAAAAGCCGCTGATTGCACCGGAAAAGGGCAGTCTGCCGGAGACAACGGCAGAGGAAAGTCCTGAGGTTGTTGAGTCAACGGAGGCAAAACTCCGGCAGGTGGAATCCGTTCCGACCGGAGAAAATTTTATCGGCGAGCAGACTACAGACTGGATGGAACCGCTGAACGGCAGTCAGGATTTCGGTATTTTGGAGGCGCCGACTGAGAATTAAAATATGTATATTTTTTATTTAATGGGAAAGAGCGCAGTCGGAAAGGATACGATCTATCAAAAACTGCTGGGGCAGTTTCCCATGCTGCATCGGCTGGTTCCCTATACGACGAGGCCACAGCGCCAGGGAGAGGAAGAGGGGCGCGAGTACCATTTTGTTCGGGAAGAGCAGTTTCTTCTCCTGCGGGAGAGTGGCCGGATGATTGAAGAGAGAGCTTATCAGACGGCAAAAGGGATCTGGCGCTACGGCAGTGTCGCAGAGGCGGGCGCAGAGGCTTTTTCTTGGCTCGGCATAGGTACGCTGGAGAGCTATCAGAAGTTTTCTGCTTACTTCGGTAGGGAGTGTATGGTTCCGCTCTATCTTGAGGTAGAGACCGGAGAGCGCCTTTGGCGCAGTCTTCGGCGGGAGCAGAAAGAGGTAGAGCCCTGCTATCCGGAACTGGTGCGGCGTTTTCAGGCAGATGAGGCCGACTATGCGGAGGAAAAGCTGTTGGCTGCGGGCATTGGGACGCGCTACGCAAACCAGAACCTGGAGACCTGCCTTAGCGAGTTATGTGAGGCTATGTTACAATATGTGTGATTTTAAGGATGTGCCGGGACAGGAGCAGATCAAGCAGCAGTTGGAGATGAGTGTGAGACAAGAGCATTTATCGCACAGCTATTTATTTCTCGGAGAAAGAGGAGTCGGCAAGCGGACGATGGCGAGGGCGTTTGCCAGACGTCTGCTCTGCACGGGAGAGGGCATTCGCCCCTGCGGACACTGTCATGCCTGCGTTCAGATTGCAGCGGATGCCCATCCAGATGTGGTCACAATACAGCGGGACAAGACGGCTCTCAGCGTCGATGTGGTGCGGGAACAGCTCGCACAGGAAATCCGGATTCGCCCTTTTTCTGGCGAGCGGCGTATTTTTATTATTCCCGAAGCGGAAAAAATGACGCAGCAGGCACAAAATGCAATTTTGAAGACGATTGAAGAGCCACCGGCGTATGCGGTGATTCTGCTGCTTGCGGAACAGGAGGAAGCATTGCTGCCGACGATACGGAGCCGTGTTATGAGGCTCGCATTTCGCCCGGTTTCTGAGACACAGATTTTTGAGCGGCTGCTCTCAAAGGGCGCAGCACCAGAGCGTGCCAGAGAGGCAGCGCGGTTTTCGCGCGGCATTTACCGGCGGGCAGAGGAATTGGTGCAGGGGGAAGAAGTCTATCTGCGCTATCAGAGGACACTGGCTATACTCCGGGAACTGCCGGGCTGCAATGAGACTGTATTTCACCGCGCGGAGATGGAAATCGCAGCGCTCTACCCGGAGCTTCGCGATTTTTTAGAATTTTTGCGCTTGTACTATCGCGATGTACTCTGTTGCAAGAGCAGTGGAAGCAGCGCGGCACTCATCTTCCCCCAGGAAGAACAGGCGCTGATCCGCGAGGCGAAAGCCCTGTCCTATGCGCAGGCGGGGATCATTTTGAAAGAAATTGAGACAGCGGAGGAGCGCCTGCGGCTCAATGTGGGCAAAGAGCTCACGACAGAGCTTTTGCTTCTCGCAATACGGAGGGAGTGACGGAAGATGACGGAGGTGATAGGTGTTCGCTTTCGCGAAATTGGAAGTATTGAGACTTATAGTGCTGGTGAAGAACAGTTTCGGCGCGGCGACCATGTGCTCTGTGAGACGCAGTGCGGTGTGGAGTACGGAACCGTGATTCTGGGAAATTATATGCTCTGCAGTTGCAAGGAAGAAAATCCGCCGCGGGCTATCCTCGGACGGGCCACGGAGGAAGATGCCGCGCAGGCGGCGGCCTATAAAAGCAAGGAGCAGGAGGCATTGCTGTTTTGCCGGAAGAAGGCAGAGGCACTTGGTCTCAACATGAAAATTATCTCGGTGGTTTTTTCACTCCGGGATGACAAAGTGCTGTTCTTTTTCAGCGCAGATACGCGCGTGGATTTCCGCATGCTGGTCAAGGAGCTCGGCGCACAGTATCAGCGGCATATTGAGCTGCGCCAGATTGGCGCGCGCGACGAGACCAGGTTGCTCGGCGGCATGGGAAATTGCGGGCGACCGCTCTGCTGCCACTCGTATCTCTCAGAATTCATGCCGGTTTCGATCAAGATGGCAAAGGAGCAGGGCCTTGCTTTGAATCCGCAGAAAATCAGCGGAGCCTGTGGTCGTCTCATGTGTTGTCTGAAGCATGAGACAGAGATCTATGCGGAGCTCAACAAAACTTTGCCGCGCAAGGGAGACAGCGTACAGCTCCAGGACGGCGTGCGGGGCGATGTGGTAGAAGTCAGTGTCCTGAAGCAGATGCTGCGCGTCGTCTGCTATGTGGACGGAGAAAAGGAACTCCGGGATGTCTCGGTCGCGGATACAACGATTATCGAGCGGAAGAAAAAAGGTGTGCCGACGGCGCAGAAGCGCGTCACAGAGGCGCAGCGGGAAAGCCGCGAAAAGAGGAATGGAGAATCTGCAGCAAAGCCGCGCGAGGGGAAGGCAAGACCCGGGAAGCGGGGGGATGCTCAGCAGTGGGAGCGGAATCCGGAGAAGCGAAAGTGATCTCCTTAAAGCCGGGAGAGCGCATTGACGACCTGCAGAGGAGCGCACTCGGCATCATTCAGAATCCGTCGTATTTCTGTTTCGGGACAGATGCAGTGCTGCTCAGCGGTTTTGTGCGAGCCAATGCGAAGGAAAGAGTCGCAGATCTCTGCACAGGCAATGGAATTATACCGCTGCTACTCTCCGCAAAGACGCGCGCGGCAGCAATCATTGGAGTGGAAATTCAGCCGGAAATTGCAGATATGGCGCGACGCAGTGTCGCATTCAATGGACTTGAGATGAGAATCCAGATTTTGACCGGAGATTTGCGCACACGACTTGCTGGAGAGAGCGGAAGTTTTGATGTGGTGAGCTGCAATCCGCCCTATATGGCGATAGGGCGCGGAGAACACAGTCAGGTGACAAGCCATGCGATTGCTCGCCAGGAACTTTGCTGCACTCTCGGAGAGGTGGTGGCAGAGATAGCGCGTCTCCTGAAAAATGGCGGACGCGCTTATTTTGTGTACAGACCGAATCGCCTAGACGAGCTTTTTGCAGCTTGTGAACGCGAAGGTCTTACGCCCAAGCGCATAAAATTCGCGCATCCCTACATGGACCGCGAGGCGAACCTAGTGCTGCTCGAAGCAGTGAAGTGTGGCGGACACTTTTTACGGGTGGAGGCACCAATTGTTGTATTTCGTGCGCCGGGTATTTACACAGATGAGATCCGGGAGATTTACGGATATTAAGGAGAGAGCAGTGGAAGAACGTGGAAAAATATATCTGGTTGCAACGCCAATTGGCAATCTTTCGGATATGAGTCCCCGTGCGATTGAGACTCTGCGAGAGGTAGATCTCATTGCGGCGGAAGACACCCGGAATACCATTAAGCTCTTGAATCACTTTGAAATCCGGACACATATGACAAGCTATCATGAGTACAACCGGACGGAAAAGGCATATGAGCTCATCCTGAGAGCAGAGAAGGGGGAGACGATTGCGGTCGTGACCGATGCTGGTATGCCTGCCATTTCGGATCCGGGAGAAGTTTTAGTACGCTTGGCGCTGGATGCAGGCATTGAAGTTACGATTGTGCCGGGCCCCTGTGCCGCCGTGAGTGCGCTTGCGATCAGCGGACAAGCGACCGGCCGCTTTGTCTTTGAGGCATTTTTGCCACAGGACAAAAAGGAGCGCAGGGCGAGACTGGAAGCGCTTCGGGATGAGACGAGAACCATGATTCTCTATGAAGCACCGCACCGGCTCACGCGGACACTGACAGAACTTGCAGAGGTGCTTGGCAAAGATCGGCAGCTGAGCTTAGTGCGCGAGCTCACGAAGCGGTATGAGGAGGTACAGAGAGGCAGCTTTTTGTTTTTTTTGCAACGCTATGCAGATGAGGCGGGGCGCGCTGAGATTCGTGGCGAATATGTGCTGGTTATTGCCGGAAAGAGTGAGGAAGAACTACGGGCAGAAGAGGCAGAGGCATTTGCAGACCTCACACCGGCAGAACATGTCGCCTGGTATGAAGCCCAGGGGTTTAACCGGAAGGAAGCCATGAAAAAAGTTGCAAAAGACCGCGGAATCAGCCGCAGAGAGCTCTATCACATGTTGCTCTGATATGTTAAACTAGTAAGAATCGAAGAATATGTGGAGGCTGACTATGGGAGAAAAGATCAAAAAACCCTATTATATCACGACGGCGATTGCCTATGCTTCCGGCAAGCCGCACATTGGCAATACCTATGAGATTATTCTGGCGGACGCCATTGCCCGCTTTAAGCGCGAAGAAGGCTTTGATGTGCATTTCCAGACTGGAACGGATGAGCACGGTCAGAAGATTGAGGATAAAGCAAAGGATGTCGGCATGACGCCGAAGGCTTATGTTGACAAGGTTTCAGCAGAAATTCAGCGCATCTGGGATCTCATGAATACGTCCTATGACCGCTTTATGCGCACCACCGACCCTTACCACGAGAGGCAGGTTCAGAAAATTTTCAAAAAGCTCTACGAGCAGGGGGATATTTATAAAGGCTGCTACGAAGGCCTTTATTGTACGCCTTGTGAGAGCTTCTGGACCGAGTCACAGCTTGTGGACGGCAAGTGCCCGACCTGCGGCAGAGAGGTGAAGCCGGCTTCGGAGGAGGCTTACTTCTTCCGCATGAGCAAATATGCAGATCGTTTGATTCGGTACATCGAAGAGCATCCGGAGTTCATTCAGCCGGTCTCCCGCAAGAATGAGATGATGAATAACTTCCTGAAGCCGGGGTTACAGGATCTCTGTGTGTCCCGCACCAGCTTTGACTGGGGTATTCCGGTTGACTTTGCACCGGGTCATGTGGTCTATGTCTGGCTTGATGCACTGACCAACTATACGACTGGCATCGGCTATGACGCGGATGGCAACAGCAGCGAGCTCTACAAGAAATACTGGCCGGCAGATCTGCATCTGATTGGCAAAGA
>CALLVJ010000105.1 GCA_938010625.1 uncultured Stomatobaculum sp.
CCGGCCTGGCTTCTCACCTTTTGTTATTCGCAGGAAAGCTCGCCTGTTGCCTCAATTTCATCAATCAGTGCGACCCGCTCTGCGTGGCGGCCGCCCTGGAACTTCGCGTCCAGCCAGCTGTCCACAATCATCTTGGCGAGATCTTCGCCGACTACGCGCGCGCCAAACGCAATCATATTCGCGTTGTTGTGCTCCCGCGCCATCTTCGCACTGTAGGGCTCCGAGCAGACTGCCGCGCGAATTCCCTTCACCTTGTTCGCCGCAAGGCTGATGCCAATGCCGGTGCCGCAGATCAGCACGCCGCCGTCCACCTCGCCGCGCGCCACCATCTTTGCCGCGCGGTAACCTGCGAGCGGATACTGGTACCGCTCCTTCGTGTCGGTGCCGATGTTCACGACTTCGATGCCTCGCTCTTTTAAGTGCTCGAGAATCGCAAATTTCAAATCGACTGCTGCGTGGTCATTTGCAATCACTAATCTCATTCCTGTGCCTCCCGCTTGAGAAGAGCCTCTCTTTCCTTCTCATAGCCCGGCTTGCCGAGCAGGGCAAACATGTTCCGCTTATAGCTCTCGACACCCGGCTGATCAAACGGATTCACACCGAGCAGATAGCCGCTCACGCCGACTGCAAACTCAAAGAAATAGAAGAGCGCGCCGAGCGAATACTCGTCCTGCGCCGGGATGTTGAGCTGCATAACCGGGACGCCGCCGTCGATATGTGCGAGCTTGGTACCGCGCATTGCATTCTTGCAGACAAAGTCCATAGTCTTGCCCGCGAGATAGTTGAGGCCATCTGGATCGCCCGCCTCTTCCTGAATCACGAGCTCATTCTTCGGCTGCTTGACATTCAGAACTGTCTCCATCAGAATGCGTCTGCCGTCCTGAATGTACTGTCCCATCGAGTGCAGATCTGTCGTCAGATTGACCGAGTGCGGCAAAATGCCCTTCTGGTCCTTGCCCTCGCTCTCGCCAAAGAGCTGCTTCCACCACTCGGAAATCATCGCAAGGCTCGGCTCATAATTTGCGAGCACCTCGACTTCCTTGCCCTTCCGGTTCAGGATGGTTCTCGCGACTGCATAGCGCATCGCATCATTGTCCGCATAAGCCTCGGTGAGCAATGCCTGCCGCTCTGCCGCTGCGCCCTCCATCAGGCGAGAGATGTCGGCGCCGGAGACTGCAATCGGCAGGAGGCCGACAGCGGTCAACACCGAGAAGCGTCCGCCCACATCATCCGGAATCACAAAGCACTCGTAGCCCTCTCGGTCCGCAAGCTGTTTTAAGGCGCCGCGCCGCTTGTCCGTCGTCGCATAAATGCGCGCCGCCGCCCCCGTCTTGCCGTACTTCTTCTCGAGAAGGGACTTGAAGACGCGGAAACTGATTGCAGTTTCCGTCGTCGTGCCGGACTTCGAAATCACATTGACCGAGAAGCTGCGCTCGCCGATCACGTCAATCAGCGCATTCATGTACTGACCGCTCATATTGTTGCCGACAAAGTAGATTTCCGGTGTCTTCCGCTCGCTCTTTGACAGCTGGTTGTAAAAACCATGGCGCAGAAATTCAATCGCCGCGCGCGCGCCGAGATAAGAACCGCCGATGCCGGCGACAATCAGAACATCCGATTCTGCCTGAATCTTTGCCGCCGCCTTCTGGATGCGCGAAAATTCCTCTCTGTCATACGCCTCCGGCAGATCCACCCACCCGTGGTAATCATTGCCGGCCCCCGTGTGATTGACCAGCTCTGCCTTTGCCGTCTCTGCAGCCTGTTTCATCTGCACCAGTTCCCGCTCGCTCAAAAATGAAAGTGCGCCCCGCAAATCAAATTGAATGCAGCCCATGATTTTCCTCCTCACACCGCGCTCTGCGGCATCTCTTTCCGTTTCATTCTATCACAATTCTGCAA